>PLEI01000077.1 GCA_003136415.1 Acidimicrobiaceae bacterium
GGCAAAGTCCTCTTAATCAACAGGTTCCGGGGTCAAGTCCCGGCCGGCGCACCAAAGTAGTCAAGTTCTACGGACTCATGCATCCCAACGGTCGCGCCGACTGGGCAACGGTATGAAGATTCGAAGAGTTGGAAGAGTATTGGTCAACGCAAAACCCGTCGCGATTCATACCTCTTGCATCGGAAGTACAGTACTATGTAAAGCATGGTAGTTGGCGGAACAGAGAAGTTGTTAGCCCAGATGCGTCGAGGCGCCATTGAGTACTGCGTGCTGGCACTTCTCCAGTCAGAGGACCGCTACGGCTTCGAGATCACGCGTGCGCTGTCCGAGGCCGACGGACTCGTGACGAGCGAAGGTACGGTCTATCCGCTCTTGACACGACTTCGCAACGACGGTCTCGTCGACACCTACTGGCAGGAGTCGAATGAGGGACCACCTCGCCGTTACTACCGGATCACGCCCAGTGGCAGACGCGCACTGAAGTCATTCATCGACCAGTGGGCGCGATTTCGCGATTCGGTGGACGACATTCTGAGCAGGGGAAGGTAGCAATGAACAAGCACACGAAGTCCGACCGAATCGTTGAGGAGTATCTCGGCGACCTTAGAGACGCGCTTCGATTCGTCAACCCCAGTACGGCGAAGGAGTTCGTCGCCGAAATCGAACAGCACATCAGTGAGGGCCGGGCGACCCTCGAACCCGGTGACGAAGTGGGGCTTCGTAACCTACTCGAGCGGATCGGTTCGCCAGCGTCTCTCGCCAGCGAACTCGAAGAGACCGAGCCGCCGCGCACTGTCACTGCCATGGACCGAGCCACGCCGTGGTTGATCATATTCGGGGGCATCGCCTTCGGGTTTGGTTGGCTTGTTGGCCTGTACGGACTCTGGTCCTCCAAGACGTGGCGTATCTGGGACAAACTGCTCGGCACGTTCATTTGGCCCGGTGGACTGCTCGGAACCTTCTACCTCTTCCTCGCTTCCTCCAGCAGCACGACGGCCTGTTCTGGGACTGCTCCAACAATGACCTGCGTCCACCACGGAATTGCCGTTCTTCCGCGCCCGCTCCAGTTCTTGATCGGCTTCGTGATAGTGGCGGCGCCCATCTTTACGAGCTTCCGGCTCGGTTCGGTCCTCTCGCGAGGTTACGCAGACGCATCGAACCCTCGCGGCATACGGGTAGTGAGGTCGGGACGCTCCAGGACAAGCACTCGCGTGGTGTGGATCATTGAAGGACTGATGGTCTTGTTCTTCTTCATTTTCGTAATGACCTTGTCCTGATTGGCCCATTTACTCGGTGTCGGCAGCGCGATACGACCATGATGCGATGGTGCATTGGCCGTGACCCTGGCAAGTCCTGATTGGTGTCGGCGGCCCGACGTCAACCCGCACGCTCAACACTTGAATGGAATCAAAAATCCCACATTTCAACCCACAGACCAAACCGACCTCACCGGACAGATCCGACGTCACGGGACGAGATTCCTTGTAATTTCGGACAAATCCGACGCTACCGGACAGGTCCGACCGATCACATCCCTCTCTTAATCAACAGGTTCCGGGTTCAAGTCCCGGCCGGCCCACCAACCCACCAATGCACCAATGCACCAATGCACCAATCAAATTATTGAAGCGGCGAAGTTGGAGCAGTTCAGCAATGGCGGTGGTGTAACTCAATTGGGGTGAATGTGTTTCTCACTGACGCCACGCTCTTGACACTTTCGCCATCTGCTCGACGCGACGTTCAGGGGACGGACGTCGAAGTCGTAAGCGAATTGTACGGCCACAATTTCAAAAGGGCAGAGATGAAGTGGGCTCATCCAGTAGATCTGGCCAGTTGAGCCAGATGCTCCTTGAGACCGATGCCGTAGCTGGTTGGCTTACCGTCGTAATCCAGTATGAGTGCCGGCCCGCTCGAGCAGTCCCAGCCCTCGTCTGTCGCGTCCCAGGTCCAGCCGATGTAGGACACGCCGTGTCGGTCGGCCCAGGGCATGTAGGCCAAGTCGAACGTGTCGGTGCAACCGTCCTCGCCGAATTCGCCAGTGACGACCGGGGTCACCTTGGCGAGCGGAGCAATGACCGTACTCCAGCATGAGACGTTATTACAGTTTCCAAAGCTATAGGTGTGGAAACTGACCACGAGTTGATGGTCGGGGTCCTTGGGCTCGTATTGTCGCCAGTTCGTTTCGTCGCTGGAAAACGCTAGACCGCCGAGCATGAGTGGTGTCGTTGCCCCGGTCGAACGGACGGCGTTAACCAGTTGTTGCATGCCAGCGGTCTGGTAATAGACATTTGAACCGTTGAGGCCGTACGACGTTTGACAGCCACTGCGCCAGCACGGCCAACTTTTGATGTAGGGCTCGTTGAAGAGATCGAAGAGCACCCCGTGGTTGGACTTGAATGTGGCCGCCATTGACTTCCAAAACGTCGGCGAGTGATCGGCGTCGGCCATGGGCCATTGGGTAGCCGCCTTGTACGGTCCTGGGGCCGACCAGTGTAGGTCGAGAATCACGTAGAGTCCCAAAGACTCGAGGGTGCGCACATAGCGCACGATCTGGTTGCGGTACGTCACGCCGCCGGTCACGACTCCGTTGATTCCGAGCCAGCAATCCTCGTTGAGCGGAACCCTCACTGCGTTGATGTGCCACGAGATCATGGTCCTCACCGACGCCGCGTCCGAGGGACCGTCAAAGACTTTATGAGTCGTCACGCACTCGTACTCCGCACCTGAACGATCGACGCCCAAGAGGCGAACAGTCTGGCCATTCTGGTTGACCAGTTGATTGCCCCGCACCATGATGCTCTTGGCCGACGCCGAATCGGCTGACGAACTCAAGGTGATGACACTCAAGGTGATGACACTCAATGAAAGGGCTAGCGCGGCCGCGATCCGCACAGTCGACGAAGTCTTCAGGGGCCGTTCACCAGGCCGACGTGCCATCACTTGCATTCGATCAACTCCTCGTTCCCCCGCACGTGCCGACGAGCAATGAACTGTGGACTATTTGAGGTGGCACGACGACATCGGCTCAACGGAAGGCACGCGTCCACAGCGATCTCGGCGATCATTGAACTTCCCCTCACCTCGACCTAGGAACATGCTAAGTCCACTGTTGCGGTGTGCGCAAAGGGAATAGCGGGAGCGCACATCAACATTTCCACGAAATCCGCAGTCTGACTGGATCGCTCGGCTCCCTCCGTGCGGCTGAAGCGAGAAGAACTTCGGGCGGGGGCGGTGTCACGAACTCGGCACCCGTAATACCAAGGCGGAGTGCGCGATCCTCGATCAATCGTCCTCGCCCCTCGGTTTGCGATTGGCTTCGGGGTTGGATCATTCGACTCGCTCCCGGCTGAACAATCCCGGTGGATACCGGGGATCATTAATGGTTGCGCCTTGAAAATTGCCGTGGTACGGAGGCACGTACGCGGGCTTCTTCACGAACATGAAATGAAAAAGCGGTGGGACGCGCCTCGCCACCAAGCCCGGGGCGCCCGATCTGACGTGCCGTCGCGTCGAACGTAATGATCAAGGCTATCCATGATTCTCCGTTAGTCTTGCTCGTTACTCTATTCTCAGGCAATCCACGAACAAGCAGGCGCTCTTGACTGGACCGGGGGGGATTGTCACTCCTCAATCACGCGGATGCTCGGCTTCCATTACTAACGGTGGGCCATTCCGTCGCCTTCCGAACCTGGAGGGCGACTTTCTTCGCTTCCAGCTCTCACACGAACCCTTCCCCACCACTTGAGCGAACGGGGCAGACTCTGCGTTGACTGACCGCAACATGATGTCGGAGTGGTGGCCACCGTCAGCTCGGTTTCTCGCTTCGTGGCACAGTTAACTCTCGAATAAGTTGAGCCTCACTACGATAGGCGCGTGACTTCCGGCGTAACTTCGTGGCTCGTGGCTCGTCGCGCGTCAGACACCTGGCGCGCAGTCGCCTTTATTGTGGTTGCAATTGTCGTCGCCAATTGCGCGTATATCTTCTTCGGCTACGAATCGAGCCCCATCTGGTGGACCGCCGGGGTGGCCTCGCACTCGTGCGCATGGTCTTGTGGCATCCCCACGGTGGACCCCAACGTAGGCTTCATCACTCAACCACTCGGCCGCCTCGCGGCAATGGACCTGTTGCACGGTCACGTGCCGTGGTGGAACTACTTCGAGGGCATGGGACAGCCCCTCGCCGGCGAAATGCAGTCGGCGGCCCTGCTGCCGCTCGTGGTGCTGTTCGTCTTCCCCGCGGGGCTCCTGCTGTTCCACTTGAGCCTTCAGATCATTGCCGGAGTGAGTACCTATTTTCTCGTGCGGCGTCTTGGCGTCGGACCAACGCTGGCCGCGTTGGGTGGCGTCCTCTTTGCCGTCAACGGCACCTACGCATGGATTGGCAACGCGGCGATCAATCCCCTCGCCTTCTTGCCCATGATGATTCTCGGCATCGAGATCATCATCGAGAGGAACGGAAGCGCTCAGCGCGCGGCTTGGACGGTGCTCGCGATTGGACTGGCCCTGTCGATCTACGCCGGCTTTCCCGAGACGGCGTACCTGGACGGACTACTCGCACTGGGCTGGGCCATCACGCGGGTATTCTCGCTGCCCCGGTCACGTCGCGTGGTCGCAATGGGGCGACTGACCACGGGAGGCGTCGTGGGAGCCGGCCTCTCCTTGCCGGTACTGGTCGCCTTTTACGACTTCGTCAAGGACGCCAACATTGGTGCTCACGCCGCGCGCGGACTCAGCAGCGCCTCCACGCCAGCACACACCCTGCCCCTGCTCGTCAACCCCTACCTCGGCGGTACCCTCTTCGCGGGACCGAGTGCGACACCTAACAATCTCCTGGGCTACTTCACCGCGTCGGTCGCCGTATTCGCCCTCGTCGGCGTCTTCGGTAGGCGATTGCGGCCCCTGCGTTGGTACTTGGGCGCGTGGGTCACGTTCGTCATCCTCGGGGTTCTCGATCTCCTATTCGTTCGGCGCTTGTGGGACGTGATTCCCGCGATGAAGACGGTGGCCTTCTCTCGCTACGTCTGGCCGACGGCGGAGTTCGCCGTGATCATTTTGGCGGTGTTGGGTCTTAGTGATCTCATCGAATACGCGTCGAGGCGCAGCGGAGCCAAGTGGGCCGTCCTGGTCGTCTTCGCCGTGTGCACGTCGGGCGTCTTTCTCATCACTCCACTGGGCGGAAACGTCCACGGGTCGCTCAGTGTCGCCGTGAAGATCATGATCGTCATACCCTTCGTGGCCCTCGTGGTCATCGGGTACGGACTGCACTTCGTCAACGGGCGCGCCTTCGTCGCTCTCGCCGTCGCGGTGATGTCCCTCGAGTCAGTCGTGTTCTTCGCGGTGCCCCTGTTTCGCAGTCCTTCGTCGATCACTATCGCGTCGGGCTCCATTGAGTACCTCCAACAACACGAGGGCCTTGGTCGCTTCGTGTCACTAGGTGGCCTCAACCCCAACTGGGGATCTCAGTTCTCGCTCAACGAGATCAACGCCGTCGACCTCCCGTTGCCGACCAATTTCACCAATTACATTCACAGTGACTTGGCGCCCACTATCCTGAACCCCCGCGTCTTCGTTCTGCCCTATAAGGGCGCTACCGTCAATGACTTCGCCGCGCACATTGCCAACTACGAGAGCCTGGGCGTTGCGTATTTGGTCACTGCCCACCGACCCCTCTCACTGGCACTGCAGCCACTGGGATTGACCCTCGTGGCCAGCGACACCGAGACCAACCTCTACTCCTTGCCACATCCCGCAAATTTCTATTCCACCGCACTCGCGTCGTGCATTCAGACCAACGCCGCGGTCGACCACGTCACTCTGACCTGCCCCGCCGCCACGACGCTGACCCGCCTCGAACTCACGATGAAGGGATGGAGCGCACACGTCAACGGCGTCACGACATCGATTACCTCGAGCAACGACCTCACCCAGACCATCGCGATACCCGCGGGAACCTCAATCGTCTCGTTCGACTTCTTGCCGCCCCACGAGAATCTTGCCGTCCTGCTCGCGGCGGCCTCCCTCATCGCGATGGCGGGCTCGTGGCTTCCTCGCAAGTATCTCCCGCGACGGCGCTCCGCGCCGGGCGCGGAGCCCGCGAGCGACTGATTACATCACGTCGGCGAGACCGAACAAGAACGCCTGAAGAGTTTCAATGTATTCGCGAGTTACCTCATCGGCCTCTTGCAACCGGTCGCTGGTCATGATCCCCTTAACAGTGATGGTGGCGCGAAGCGCAATCTGCAACGTGCACAGCCACGCCCAGGCCTCGGCATCATTGAGGAATTCCTCGTCCAAGGTGGCGACCGCGAGCTCCACGTTCGACGTCACTTCGTGCTGGCGATTGAACATAGCGAGAGGGTCGTCAACGTCGTGACTGGGGTCGATGGGGCCATTGAGGCTGGGGTGCCATTCATGACTGGGGTCGGATTCGGCCGCCAACACGTGGCCAAAGGCTTCACGAGCGATCTCGCGACCCGCGTCGCTCAGTCGAATTTCGATGCGCCCATCGCGACGTCGCACGAAGAGTCGGCCGGCCACTAGGAGTCCCGTTCAATCGTGGCAAGGAGTCCCGCTACCTGCAACTTCACGCAGTACGACTGCGCGCGCTCGAGCTGACCCGACCAGACAATCGCTCGACCTTCGTGGTGCACCGTGAGCATCAACTGCGTGGCCTTGTTGTTGGGGTAGCCGAAGATCTTGCGAAAGATGACCACGACGACCGACATCGGCGTCACCGGGTCGTCCCACACGACTACGTTCCAGGGCCGTTCGGTCAGCGTCGTCGTCGCCGTGTCAGTCTGCGTCTGGTCAGAAACGCGCAGGGGTTTCAATGAAGGCACGTCGCCATTTTCCCAAAGTTGGTGAGGAAATCAACCCCCACGTCGACGCGCATCGCACCGCCTACGGTTCGAGGCGCCGTAGACGCCACGAACCGGCCCAGTGCTGACCGGGTTCGAGGACGATGACGTCCTTGCCGGAACGTAGCGCCTCGGGCGGACACGTCATTGGTTCGACGGCGATTGACGTGCGCCGATGCCCACGCCCGAGTTCGTCGCCGGTGTAGATCTGAATGTAGGGAAAAGTGCGATCCACTTGTAGTTCGACCATTCCCCCCTCGCGGTCGCGGATCTTGACCGTGGCGAGCCCGGTGTTGTCGCGCACCAGCTCGGTGTAGGTGACGTTGAGCTCGTGTCCGTTGACGGACTTGGCATTCGTGAAGTCGAACGCGTGGCCCTTCACTGGCAAGATCTCTCCGGTCGGCAGCATTCGCTCCCCCGAGGCGACGTAGGCATTGGCGGGCACTTCGAGTTCGGCGCCCTCAATAGTGGGCGTCGTCACGGCCAGGTAGGGGTGAAAACCCACGCCCACGGGAATCGGCACGTCGTCGCGATTGGTGACGGTCGCGGTGACCGTTAGTCCCAGTGAACCCAGATGGTAGGCGACTTCAATCTCGCTGATGAATGGGTACTGCGGCGAGGGGTGCAACAGAAGCGATAGGACGCACCGGTTCTGATTCACCTGCTCGATTTCAAAGGGCCGCCAGCGCACCAGGCCATGGATGGCGGTGCCGGTTGAATGGTCATCCACCGAGGGCACGGCGCTACGTCCCGAGAAATTCCAAGGTTCGGGTGAAAGGCGGTTGGGCCACGGGTACATGATCTGGCCGTGGGCTCCATGGGGCAACTCGTCGGCGGCGAAACCCTCCACGACACTCACGCCACCCTTGACGAAAGTCCGCAGCGTCGCGCCGACTTGGGTGATCACCGCACGCTGGTCGCCGTGGCCAATAGCGATCTGTTCACCGGAGGGGAGCATTCGTCAGTCCTTTTGTTCGCTGGTCGTAACTTTAGACAGATAGCGTGACTGGTATGAAAATACTGTTGACCAATGACGACGGCATCATGGCTCCGGGCATCGCCGCGCTGGCTCGCGCAGTGTCCGTGTGGATTAGCAACTGCCCGGTCGGCGAAGAACGCGAGGCCCTCATCGTCGCGCCGGATCGCAACTATTCGGGCATGTCCTCTGCGGTGGGCGACGTCTTCGACTTCCCCACCGTGCGCTACGAACGCCACCAGATCTCCGGCGCTGAGTCCATTCCCACCTACGGCGTGGAAGCACCGCCCGCCCTCTGCGCCATCATCGGCTCGCTGGGATCTTTTGGCATGAAGCCCCATCTCATCATCTCGGGTATCAACGCCGGTGCCAACGTGGGACGCAGCGTGCTGCATTCGGGCACCGTCGGCGCCATCTTCTCGGGTGCCCAACTCGGCCTGTCGGGCCTCGCCGTCTCGGTGCAGTGGGGCGAGGACGTCCACTACGACCTAGCCGCGCAATTGGCCATTGAAGTCCTCGACGAGCTCTTTCGCGCGCCCTCTCGTACGCTGCTCAACCTCAACGTGCCCAACGTCACTCGTGAACATCTGCTCGGCGTGCGCCGCGGACGCATCTCCACCGCAGAAGTGGTCATGGCCGCCGGACCCGACGCCGGCGGCGAGCCCCTCGCGGACGAGGGCGAAATGCCGCTGATGCTCGGTGCCGCGTCACCCCGCGTCGGCGACGTGAGCGACGAGGACGCCGGCGACGACGGCGCGCTCCTGGTCGCGGGCTACGCGTCCTTAACGCCGATTGTCGGACCCCACGAGAACACCGACTCGGCGCTCGACGACGT
>PLEI01000039.1 GCA_003136415.1 Acidimicrobiaceae bacterium
CCAATTTCTGGGGTCAAGGTCAAGTGGCTTAGGAATTGGGGTCCGGCCACTGTCACCATGAGAAATTCTTGATAATCAAGTCTCAAGCCTTTCTTCACTAGGGCTGTGCAACTCTAAGTGCACGCTGGGTGCGTATTTTCTTTCATTAGGTAATGCGTGGCCACCTGAGGCCAAGATCTAAGCGAAATCAGAGTGCTCCCGCCACCAAGAAGTAGTGAGATGACGAAGGCCCAGGCTCAGCCTGAGCCCTCGCGCTGTCGGCGGGCCTCTCCCGCGAGATCTGTTCGACCTCAGTCGAAAACCCCTTGTGCACCTGCACGAGATACCCATCCTTGCCCACCCCAACGACTGGCGATTGGGCCGACTCGTCTGGTGTGCAACGGTGACCGGCCCCACGAAAAGCTACCCAGCGAAGGGGTAGCGAGTGTCTATTTCGGGGGCAGATCCCAACGTAGTGGTGCGCGGAGGTTCTCGGTGAGTCAACTCGGTGCGGGTGCGCCGACTCGCCGTCGGCGTAGGCTCAACGCGTTGGTGCGTGCTTCGTGTTGGCCAGGTCGGCCAGCGCGTGGATGACTAGGAGACCCTGCAATGTCGATCGATCCCACAACGACCGCCGTCGTGCTCATTGAGTATCAGAACGATTTCACCAGTGAGGGCGGTGCACTGCACGGCGCCGTCGAAGGCGTCATGCAAGAGACTGGCATGTTGAGCAATACCCGCGCCGTGGTGGAAGCCGCTCGCAGTGCCGGCGCCACGATCATGTACGCGCCCATTATGTTCCAAGAGGGCTACAACGAGATCAGCAAGCACCCCTACGGAATACTCAAGGGTGTCGTCGATAGTAACGCGTTCGTCAAGGGAAGCTGGGGCGCGGCAATCATTGACGAACTCGCGCCGCACGACGGCGACATTGTCATCGAGGGCAAGCGAGGGCTCGACACTTTTGCCAGCACGAACCTCGACTTCATGCTCCGGAGCAAGGGAATCAAAACCATCGTCCTGGGTGGATTTCTGACGAACTGCTGCGTTGAATCGACCATGCGTTCGGGTTATGAGAACGGATACCAGGTCATCACCTTGAACGATTGCGTGGCTGCGACGTCCATGGAAGAGCATCGGAATGCGGTGACCTATGACTACCCAATGTTCTCTCACCCAATGAGTTCAGGCGAATTTATCGCTGAGCTGAAGGGTTAGGGCATTGCTCTCGGCGTAGCTTGTACTAGGAAGAGCCGCGCGCCGACCGTCAGCCATGGCGGGCTGCGCAACGCGATGGTGCTGCGCTCGGACGGGACGAGGACCGTCACCCCGACGACGAGGGCGAGCGAGCTGAGCAGCGTCGTGTGTTGCAGACCGCCCTTCGTGTCCAGCGTCGTACGACATCATGGCGCTGCGTCCCCCAGCTCGCTTAACGACGCGACGCTCGATGAGGTTTACTATGAATCACGTATCAACCAGCGGGCGGCCCGAACCCGCTGCAGCCAACTTGCTCATTTCTTGAAGGGGCCATCTGGTTATCCAAGGGACTAGGTCCACTTCATCGAGAGGCGTCAACAATTCCACCGTCATTGGTTCGTGCCTATGGTGGGATATTCCTCAGGTGCCCAGGACTTGGATACTTTCCCATCAGGAGTTATGTGTCTCTTCCTTATCAGGTAGAGGGCGCGAACAGAGTGCGCCCACCAGTAAGAAAATTTCATTCCATTGGCCGCAAAGGCGTCCGATGAGATTTGTGCAGTAGTGACTTTCGTCGCCGTGAATGAGTCCGGGGAGTGCGCTCATCTCGGTAACGTTGAAAGGGGCTCGTTGTTCGAGTCCTCTTGTCCGCGCGCGGACGAATTTATGAGAAGAGGTTGGTCGTGAGTCACCCCAGTGCTTCGTATTCCGTCACCATGCGAGTGGCCCTCGAGAATGCCTCGGCTATTGCCGGCATCTCGCGTGCCGTGAGTGACTCCGGTGGACTGGTCACCGCCGTCGATGTGGCTGAGCCCATTGAGGGCAAGATGATCGTCGACCTCACCTGCAACGCATCAGATGACGATCACGCCCTGCGTCTCGAGGCGGCAGTCAACGCCGTTGAGGGAGCGGTAGTGCGCGTTATGAGTGATCGAACCTTCCTGATGCATATCGGCGGAACAATCGGCATCGCCCCGAAAGTAACTCTCAAGACCCGCGACGACCTCTCAATGGCCTATACCCCGGGCGTGGCGCGCATCTCACAAGCAATCGCCGATGACCCGTCCAAGGTCCGCAACTTGACTATCAAGCGCAACACCGTGGCCGTGGTAACTGATGGTTCGGCGGTGCTGGGACTGGGCAATATCGGTCCCGCCGCGGCCCTGCCGGTGATGGAGGGCAAGGCCCTGCTCTTTAAGCAGTTTGCCAACGTCGACGCGTGGCCGGTCTGCCTCGACACCCAAGATGTCGATGAGATCGTGCGGATCGTTCAGTGCATCGCGCCGGTGTATGGCGGCATCAACCTCGAGGACATCTCGGCACCGCGGTGCTTCGAAATCGAGGCCCGACTTCGCGAGCTGCTCGACATTCCGGTGTTTCACGACGACCAACACGGCACGGCCATCGTGGTGTTCGCCGCTTTAGTCAACGCCCTGCGCGTGGTCGAAAAGGATATCAAGGACGTTCGCGTTGCGCTGCTGGGTGTGGGTGCGGCCGGTGTGGCCATCGCCAAACTGTTGATGGCTGAAGGCGTCGGCGACATCATCGGCGTCAACAGTCGCGGAATTCTCGATGAGAACGACGCCCGCTTGGACGATGAACGACGCTGGCTGGCTGAGCACACCAATAAGGACAAGCGTCGCGGCAACATTACCGACGCCCTGCGTGGTGCCGATGTCTTCATCGGCGTGTCGGGTCCGGACCTCCTCACCGAGGCGGACATCGCCTTGATGGCACCCAAGTCCATCATCTTCGCGCTCGCTAACCCCGCTCCCGAAATTGATCCGGCAATCGCCCGCCGCCACGCGACCATCGTGGCCACTGGTCGCAGCGACGAGCCCAATCAGATCAACAATGTCCTGGCGTTCCCGGGAATCTTTCGAGGGCTGCTGGACGCGGGCGCTTCGCGGGTCACTGAGGAAGTGGAACTCGCGGCGGCGCACGCGATCGCGGAGATCGTTCAGGATTCCGAACTGTCGCCCGACTACATCATCCCCACGGTTTTTAATGCCAAGGTCGCCACGGCGGTGGCGGCGGCGGTCGAAAGGGTCGCGCGCGCCAAATGATTCGCTCTGGAGTTCGGCAACAAGGTGTGATTTGGGTGGGAAACTGCCGTGCTCCTACCAGCGACGACGTGGCGGAACTGCCATCACCAAATGTCGCTGCTGGTCAGGGTAGTAGTGATTTTCCCACTCATATCAACGCTTGCTAGTTAACCGAGCCCCGGTGGACTTCGGCCGCATCGTAGAGGGCCAGCTCTGAATCGCTTGGTGGCTCGAATACAGCGCAGCAGCCGATCAAGTCAGCGCGGGTCATCGTGCGCGATCCGGCACGAGCCTCGAGCCCCCTGGCGACGATGCGGCCCCATAGCACTTCTGGCGGGGCTTCCAGGTAGTGGAGCTCAACCGCAGCCCCTAGCTGGCGGCCGCGCTCACGAAGCAGGTCGCGTTCGCTGCGGGCCCACGTTCCCCATTCGATGATCACGTTCAGCGTGCCGGTGGCGAGGAGTTCTTGGGTGAGCATCCACTGAAGCGTCTCGATCCGTTCCCTTGCAGTCGCGTCCCAGATGTCGATACCAAGTTGCTCCATCCATTCGTCGGGCGAGAACCGCACGGCTCGTCGCGAAGGCGCGAGCTTCATCGCCAGAGCCGTCTTGCCGGCTCCGGGAAGGCCGCAGACGATGATGAGGTGCGGGCGCTTTTGCGTCATGTCTTCAGTCTCGTCTCGGCGAACCTGAGCAGGTCCTGTTGGCATCGAGTATGCGAGCACTGCGTACGGAGCCATCTCCCATCAGCACGTCGCAGAACTGGGCGAACTCTTGATAGTCAGCCATAACTGCCATACCCCCAAAAGTTGATGCCGATCTGGAAAGTGAGTGTGTATCGGGCCACTCGTTGTGTTGGGCCCAATATACCCAACGCCCATTGACGAGTCGACCAAAGAAGGTCGGAACTAATCCGTGAGACGCGACACCAACTTCCAGGAGCTGAGTCGGTCATCCCTGAAACTTCTCCTGGGCGTGCGCCGATGTCACAGGGCTACGTATGTCGGCAGGAATTACCAACCAATCATCTCACCTGCCGAACTCATTCGCTCTCCTATTGGAGAGCGAATCGAGTTACTGGATTACCCGGCGATACCGAGATAACGGTGGCGGTCGTAGGTCTCGAAGTGGAGGTGATCGATCCGCGAATTGAGCATCCACGTGTCGTCGTCGGGTACGCCAGATAGACCTTCGGCAACCATTTCTTGGGCAATCATCTCGTTGGAATCAACTTCGACCTCAACCAGGATTGCGTGCAACTTGGATAGGGGGTTTGATTTCATACAACCACCTTGCCGGTCTTTGGGTCCCACGTGTCATCTATTTTCTAAATAGAAACGATATCTTTCATCAGGAATAGAGATGATATGGGCCGGGTGTGCCCCAGCGGTGTCACAGGTCACTGCGTCGTGACCGGCGACAATTTGTTACTTCACCGAGTGCGATCACCACTCATTGGGATGTACCGCCACTGGTGCCGGGCCTGACGTTGCCACGAGAACGATGGTGCCACCGAGGTATTCGGGTCCGGGCGATTCCAGGATTCGGCCAGTGTCACGTTGCCTCGCGGGTTAGTCGCTACACGTCGTTTTCGCCGGCGAGAGTCGTGGAGGGGCTGTCGAGATAACGCCTCACGATGAACGCGGAGCACGCAACGGCTTCGACCAACGCGAGAGTCGCTAGGCCCGTCACTGCGGAGAGCGCTATTGCTGAGTGGGATCTCTCGATAGACCCCTCGAGAGTTCTCAACACAATGAGCACCAGGACGAGGCCGTATTCGAGACCACTGCGACGAAGGACAATGGACTTGGTTTCCTTGATGGCGCGAACGAACATGATGCGAGCGCGGGCGTAGCCAATAACCACTCCCAATGCGCCGCCCAACGCGACGGCAATCACGCGGACGACTGAGGAGTTGGCGAAGTGAAGTACGAATTGTCCAATAATGATCACGCTGATAACGGGGTCGAGCAACGTGATAGCGAGGGGCCGGATTCGTTCTCGCGGCGCGAGAGTAGTTGATCGCGACTGCAGTCGCCCCCGACGAACCAATACCGATATCGCCACGAGTGCGGCGAGAGTAATGAGGCCAATAACGGGGCTGGACGACTGCTGCACCGCTCAAGACTAGTCAGGCCCGCAACGTCGTTGGCTGGAGTTTTGAGGATGCCGATTTCAGAGATGTGGCCGCGAGTGGTCGAATCGTCACGCTCTCGTCACGGCTTTCATCGGTATCATCTCAATAAAAATCGCCCGTGGTGCGAGCAAGGTCGTGACATCGTGAATGTACTTTTCATTACCCTGGATCAATTCCGCGCTGACTCCTTCGGTGCCGCGGGTCACCCGCTGGTGAAGACCCCCACGTTGGACCGGCTCGCGCGAGAGGGCGTGCGCCTGAGTCGCCACTATTCTCAAGCGGCACCTTGCGCCCCGGGGCGAGCGGCGCTCTACACCGGCACGTATCAAATGAATAATCGTGTGGTCGCCAACGGCTCGCCCTTGGCTGACCGATTCGACAACGTGGCGCGACTCGCGCGCCGGGCGGGCTACGTACCCACCCTCTTCGGCTACACGGACCAGGGACTCGATCCCACGCAAGCCCAAGGTTTTGATGACCCCCGACTCGACAGTTACGACGGCATCTTGCCCGGCTTTGCGGTTGGTCACTATCTTCCCGAGAGCCAGGCGACGTGGGTTGAATACCTGCGCGACCTGGGCTACGACGTACCCTTCGGCTGGGCTCCGGCCCTGCGGGGAGAATCCGATCGCCCCGCGGAGCATTCGTTGACGGGCTTCTTGTCGCGAAAGTTCGTTGAGTGGCTCGACGTCCAGGACGCCGACTGGTTCGCTCACGTGAGTTTCCTGCGTCCGCACCCTCCCTACGCCGCCGCGGGGGAGTACTCGCGTCTCTACGACCCGGCGGACGTGTCGATGCCCCTCGCGCCTGTCGAGGCGCGCGAACGTCATTCGCTGCACGAAATCGCTCTCGGCGTCGCGGCCAGTGCCGCACCTCGCGAGGAAGTGGCGATGCGCCATCTTCGCGCCCAGTACTACGGAATGATCTCCGAAGTCGACTACCACCTGGGTCGCATTGTCTCTCGACTCGAGGAGCGCGGCGAGTATGACGACACGCTGATCGTGATCACGTCGGACCACGGCGACCAGTTGGGCGACCACGGCCTGATCGAGAAACTGGGCTTCTTCCCCCAGAGCTACCACGTCCTGGGCATTTGGCGCGATCCGCGATCGCCCCACGCGGGCCTCGTGGTCGACCGTTTCACGGAGAACGTGGATATCGCCCCGACGTTGGCCGACGCACTGGGTCTCGAGATTCCCGCGCAGTTTGACGGACGCGTCTTGACACCGCTGTTCCAAGGTCGTGACGTTGAGTGGCGTACGTCGGCTCATTACGAGTGGGATTACCGTGCCTTCTTCATTGGTCACTCCCCCATTCCGTGGCCCCGTGACCGATCGCTGTCACGCCAGAATCTCGCGGTGTCAGTGGGCGAGGACACCGCCTACGTCCAGTTCGGCGACGGCTCGTACTTGTGCCTCGACGTGTTGGCCGATGCCACGTGGCGCACACCCTGTACCGACGTCGAGAGGGTTCTGACGTCGGCTCAAGAGATGTTGCTGTGGCGCCAAGAGCACCTGGGCCGGGAGTACACGGACATGCTGCTACTTCCCGAACGGCCGGGGCGTTGGCCCGCCGCGCTGCGTCGTTAGGCGTGACTGGCGCCGCGTAGGCGTTCAGTTCGTCACCGTGCGCGAGAGGGAATTCGTCTTTGGCGAGGCCTGTTCTACGCCGCGACGTGACAACAAGGTGACGAGGACGCAACGCACCGTCACACCGACGTCACGACTTCATCGCACGTCTCAATCTTTTCTTGAACCGTTCGCAGACCGATTGCAATCAATTCATTTATTTCAAGGTCGTGTTGCAAATTCCTGCGGTTATATGGCCACATGAACCTCACCACTAAAAAATCCAAGCGCGCCCACAAGGCTCGTTTTCTGGCCGCGGTCCTCGGAACCACGGTGGCAGTATCGTCCCTGTCCGTCATGAGCGTCAGTGCGGCCGAGTCGCACTCGGTCCCGACCATCCTGCTGTACAACGCGCAGGGTTACGGCGACAAGGTCGCCGCCGCCTTTAATGCGACGAATCCTGGTTTCAAAATCGTCGTGGATGACGACTCGACGGGTCCGCTGTTCACCAAGATCCAGGCGGAAATGGCCGCGGGAAGCCCCAAGTGGGGACTCTTCTGGGCCGACGGTGCGACGGAGTTCGCCGCGCTCGACAAGATCGGCTACCTAGTGCGCTCCGTGATCCCCAAGTCCGCGACCTACAACGCCGCGGGTCTGACCAACGTGCCGGCCGACCGAAGCTTCGCTCCCACCGGACTCACGGTGACCGGCGCACTCTGCTACGACCAGGTCGCCACCAAGGGCATCACACTTCCCACCACGTTGGCGAGTTTGACCACGATGCCCAAGGGTGCCGTGGGCATGAACAACCCGTCGCAGTCGGGCCCCACGTACCCTCTCATTGCTGGCGTCATGGCACATTTGGGCGGCATCACGTACAAGATGAACCCCACCACCGCCCAAGTGAATGCGGCGATCAAGAAGGGTGAGGCGTACTACCTCGCACTCAAGAGGAACGGTCTGCAGGTGCACGACACCAACGGCCCGACCCTCGGCGCGATGGAGTCCAACCCGGCGACCCTCGACATGGCGACCATTCAGTCCTCGGCCTGCTACGGCGACCTCAACGCTCAGCCCAAGCCGCTGTGGACGACGGGCAAGGTCAAGTACCTGGACTATTCGGTGGCGTTGCCCAGCAACATCGCGGTGGATAACAAGTTGTCGCCGAAGCTGAAGTCGGATGCCGAAAAGTTCGTCGCCTTCGTCACGTCGCCCAAGGGCCAGCTCGCCATGCAGCACGGCGACCCCTACGGTGATGGTTTGTTCTGGCCGGTGATCAAGGGCGTGAATCCGGAGAAGTTCCTGCCGTCGTACACCACGACCCGGGCTTACGCCATCAACCCCTACGTATGGGGGCCGCTGGAGAACCAGATCAACACGTGGTTCACTAACAACATCGTCAACTGATCAAGTTCCTTTTCGACTCCATCACGGCCACCTGGCTCGCCGTGATGGAGTCGAAGATGATCGCTCCTCGTGACCAACGCAATCTCTGAAGTTGAATCGTCCTTGACGCGCCCGTCGTGGGCGTGGCTTCGTCGCGCGCGGTGGTCGGGTTTCTTTGTCTGGATCGTTCTTCTGCTTCTCATCGTCATCCCGGTGCTGACCTTCGTGGCGGTGGCGATCAGTCCACGACTATTTCGTCAGGGCACGTCGTACTTCACTCTTTCGAACATCACCGCCGCCTTTCGGGGCTACACCGGCCAGGGAATCTTCGACTCCCTGTGGGTGTCATTGGTGACCGGAATCCTCGCCGTCACCTTCGCGACGGTCGTCGCCTGGACCGTGCAACGAACCAACATCTATGGTCGCCGGGTGTGGTCGGGTTCGATGTGGTTGCTACTTCTGGTTCCCACGTGGATGACCACTCTGGGATGGATCGACGTCATTTCACCGGGTGAATTGGGTTCGGCCCTCGGGGTGCACACGCTGTTCTTCTACCACATGTTCTTTGGAGCCTCGGGCATCGTGTTCGTCAACATGACCGCGGCCTTACCCTTCTGCTACTTCGTGATCTCGGTGGGCATGCGAGGTCTCGGATCGGAATTTGAAGATGCCGCCCGCGTCCATGGCGCGGGGCGGTTGCTGACGATTCGCACGGTACTGCCCATCATCGCCCCCGCGCTCTTGAGTGCCTTCGTCATCAGTTTCGCTGAGACAATGAGTGACTTCGGTGTGGCTTTTACTCTCGGTTCAAATGCACATTTCCCCATCGCGACGTACACGCTCTTCAACGCCATCTACGCCTTCCCGGCAAATTTTCCAGTGGCCGCCGTCATCGCGGCGGTGCTCATACTTTCCACGGTGCCGCCGGTCGTTCTGCAATCTCGCGTGATGCGCGGTCGATCCTACGCAGTGCTGAGCGGACGAACCAAGGCGGTGCGGCGCTACCAGTTCGGGAGGGTCGGGCGCATCACCGTAACGATGGTGCTGGGTGCGTTCATCTTCTTCGTACTCGGACTTCCGCTACTGGGCGCCGTCTCCAGTTCCTTCACGAATACCGCGAGCTTCGTCACCACCACCGGTGTTCACTGGACATTGCAGTCCTACAAGGACGTCTTCCAACCGTTGCCGTCGTTCACCACACTGGGGCCACCACTGTGGACGTCCAACCAGTTGGGCTTCTGGGTGGCGAGTGGAACGCTGATACTCGCCTACGTATTGGCGCGTCGCATGGCGTCGCGCAACCCGGGCATCGGACAGAAGATCGCCGACGTCTTTCTGTTGGGATCGATTGCTATCCCCGGCATCGTGCTTGGTGTGGGCTACATCTTCTTCTACGACCAGCACTTCATTACGTCGGACATTGTCGACCTCTACGAGACGATGCCCCTCTTGATCATGGGCCTGATCGCCTCCTCGGTCCCATCCCAGGCGCGCCTCTTGACCGGCCCCGTCTCCCAGATCCAGTCCTCGTTGAGCGAGGCGGCCCGGGTCCACGGAGCGACGAGGTGGCGAGCGTTTCACTCCACGTCCCTGCCACTGTTGTCGCGCGCTCTCGTGTGGGCGTGGCTCCTCACCTTTACCAAGACCATCTCGGAGCTCGCGATCGCGCAAATTCTCTACCAGCCGGGTCACGAGCCGGCGTCGGTGGTCATCGAGACCTACCTCGGTACGATATTCAACTCCATCGGTTCGGCGGCCACGGTCATCACCCTCGTCGAAATGATCGGCATCATTGCCGTTGTACTCTTGATCTTCCGACTCGTGACCCCCAAGGGGTGGCGCCGCATTGGAGAAGCGGGAGCCCCCTCATGAACAGTCGCACTTTTCAACCCTCTCGCGTCGAGGTGACCAGGGTCCGCAAGGAGTTCGGCACCAAGGTAGCGCTCAACGGGGTCTCCCTGGTCGTCGAGCCCGGCACCTTCACGGTGCTGCTCGGACCGTCGGGATCGGGCAAGACCACGCTGCTGCGCTGTCTGGCGGGCATTGAACAGCCCACCAGTGGTCAGATCACGATCGGCGGCAAGGTGGTCTTCGGTCCGGGCAAGTTTGTGAGTCCCGAGAAGCGAGACCTGTCCATGGTTTTTCAGGACTACGCCCTATGGCCGCATCTCAGCGTGAGAAAGAATATCGGCTTTCCCCTCGTGAGCACCTCGATGCCCCGGGCCGAACGCGTACAGCGCGTCGACAACATGCTCGAGCGCGTCGGCATTGAGCACTTGGCCGATCGCTACCCCAACGAGCTCTCCGGCGGTGAGCAGCAACGCGTCGCGCTCGCGCGCGCCTTGTCGGCCAAGGTGGGGCTCGTCCTCTTCGACGAACCGCTCTCCAATCTCGATGCGGACCGTCGTGAGCAGCTGCGCATCGAGATCGCGACCCTGACGCGCGACGCGGGCGTGACCGCGGTGTACATCACCCACGACCAGTCCGAGGCCTTCGCCCTGGCGGACCGAGTCGGTGTCTTGCGCCAGGGTGAACTCGTGCAGTACAGCCGCCCCGAGAAGATCTACCGCCACCCCAAGAGCGCCTTCGTCGCGAGGTTCACGGGCATCTCGGGGGAGTTCGCGGTGAGCAACGTACGCGAGATCAGCGACAAGCGCGTCGAGGTGCGTCTGCCCTTCGCTCCTCACATGTTCATTGAAGCCACCAAATCCGAAAATAGCCCCTACGATACGGATCCGCATTTGTTTGTGCGCGCCGCGGGAGTCACTCTGCATCCCGTGACCTCCGTGGACGGGGCACCGGGAGTCATCCGCGACGTCGCCTACAACGGACGCGGATACGAGCACGTAGTGGAAGTAGGTGACAAGGAGACCCTGACTAAGGTCTACGCCGCCGACCGTTTTGAACGCGGCGACTGCGTGAAAGTAATGTTTGACCCCGTATCGTGCTTCGTCATGAACGCACAGGAAGAGGCGTAGAGCCGTGTTTGCAACTACCGTATCGTCGGGCGTCGTCGTCCTCGTCGGAGCCGTCTTTCTGGCGAGCACCGTCGAGATGGTCGAGGCCCTCACCATCGTCTTTGCCGTGGGTCATACCCGCGGTTGGCGTTCCGCTTTCGAAGGAGTCGCGGCCGCGTTGATCGCCCTGGCGGCACTGGTCGCGGCCTTCGGACCAGCGCTTGTTCACGTGCCCCTGTCGGTGCTGCGCCTGATCGTCGGCGGCGTGCTGCTGATCTTTGGTATGCAGTGGCTTCGCAAGGCCGTCCTTCGTTCAAGTGGTCTCAAGGCCAAGCACGACGAAGACGCTATCTATAACGAGACGGTGGCGGAACTCGAGAATGTGCAGAGCGGAACCAACCGTGACCGCATCGCCTTCGTGATGGCCTTCAAGGGCGTGTTTCTCGAGGGTCTCGAGGTGGTCATCACCGTCTTGACGCTGGGTACCTCGGCGCACCGCCTCGGACTCGCCGCGACGGTCGCGGGTATCGCCGTCGTCCTGGTGGCCATCGTCGGTGCGGTGGTGGCCAAGCAGCTCTCCAGGGTGCCAGAAAACGCCATGAAGATGAGCGTCGGCGTGTTGCTCGTCACCTACGGCACGTTCTGGGTGGGTGAGGGCCTCAAGGTCCGCTGGCCCGGCAATGACACTTTCTTGCTGGCCTTCGTTGGCATCTACGCCGTCGTCTGCTGGGCGCTGGTGACCATGATCAAACCCAAGAAACCCTCGAGTCCCGCAAAGGTCGATGCATGAACAATCAGCAACCCCTCGTCGTACGACTGCTCAAGGGCTTTGGCATGTTCTGGTGGGACTTCTTGGTGGGTGACACGCCCGAACTCTTCGTGGCGGCCCTCGTCATCATCGGCGTCGTGGCCCTGGTGAGCGAGTCGTGGCACGCCAACACTGTGGCGGTCATCGTGCTGCCGATACTGGCGATCTCGGCGCTGACACTCTCGGTCAAGCGCGCCAGCGACGCCGCGAAGCGCAAATAGTCGCTCCTAGGCGAAGGCGGCGTCGAGCGTGATCGTGGTGCCGGTCAATGCCTTGGAGACCGGGCACCCGGCCTTCGCCGTCTCGGCCACTTCCTTGAAGGCCGCCTCGTCGAGGCCTTCTAAGACGGCGCGCGCCGTGAGGTGGATGCCCGCGATCCGAAAGCCACCCGCGGGGTCCGCTTCCAAGGTCACGTCGGCCTTGACGTCGAGAGTTCCCGGCGTACCACCGGCACGAGCGATCATCGCGGAGCACTGCATTGCGTAGCAGGCGGAGTGCGCGGCGCCGATCAGCTCCTCGGGACTGGTGACGCCTTCGGCGTCATCCGCGGTGCGACGAGGAAAGCTCACGTCGAAACTGGCGACGCCGCTGGACACGAGGGTGGTGACGCCGGAGCCGTCGTTGAGGCCTCCGGTCCAGTGGGTTTCTGCGGTACGTGACGGCATGATCAGACTCCTGTCGAAGGTTGCGTGATTGGCATCCTACCGACACCACGCGCGAGTGAGACGCTCGGACGTGCCTATTCGAACTTGGCGCCGCAACCCTGACAGAAGCTCTGGCCCGGCAGGCGCAATTTGCCGCATACCGCGCAGGCTGACGACGACGAACTGAGTTGCGATTCGTCGACGACGCCGGTGCTACTGGCCAATGGTGCCCCAAAGCGGTTCGGCTCAATCGGGGCCGACGCGAGGAAGACAATGTTGACGATGGGAAAGAGAATCCACCAGCCCGAGCGGTTGATATCGTGCATTCGCCGGATGCCCACGGCCAAACCGGGGATGAACAGGGCAATCTCCCATAGGTACACCACGGACGGACCGAAGAAACGCAGAACCAGGTTGCCCAGCAGCACGAAAAGGAAGAACCACCAGTATTCAGGGCGTGAGGCGCGACCCTTGAATTCTGTGTACTTCATCAGCCCCGACCGGATCGCATTTCCAAAACTCATCGTCTCTCCTTCGCCGTTTCTCCCCATAACTTAATGGATTGGTCCCCACCCATCAGGGGAATAGGAGGGATATTCTTCAGCCGGTGTTGCGCAGGCCGGTCGCGATGCCGTTGATGGTCAAGAGTAAGGCGCGCTGCAGCACGTCGTCCACGGGCTCGTCGCTATCGCGTTGGGCTCTCACGCGTTCGAGCAACTGAATCTGCAGGAGTTGCAGGGGCCGTAGGTAGCGATCGCGAGTTTCCAACGTGGTGGCCAACAGCGCCTGGGACTCGAGGAGTCGTTCGGACTGGGTGATCGTCAGGAGTTCGGTCATCGTGATTTCGTGTTCGGCGACGATCTTTTCGAACAGGTAGTGCAGTTCACTGGGTACGAGGTGTTCGACGTACTCTCGGGCCACGTCCAGATCCGTCTTGGCCAGGGTCATCTCGACATTGGAGAGGAAAGTGGCAAAGAAGGGCCATTCGAGGTACATCTGGCGCAAGCTCTCGCCGTGGCCGGCGTCGCGCGCGGCGCGTAGTCCCGATCCGACCCCGAACCATCCGGGCACGATCTGGCGCGACTGCGTCCAGCCAAAGACCCAGGGGATGGCCCGAAGTGACTCGATGCCGTCCTCGCCGGTGACGCGCCGCGCGGGGCGCGAACCCATGTGCAGATTGGCGAGTTCGGTGACCGGTGTGGAGCTCGTGAAGTAGGCCGGGAGATTCTTGTCGCCCACGAGGCCCCGGTACACCGGTAACGAGGAGTCAGCGACGACGGTCATGGTCTCGTTCCACACGTCGAGTTTGACGGGGTCGACCCAGGGCTGGGAGTGAAAAACCACGGCTTCGAGAACGGCGGCCAAGAGCAGTTCGAGGTTCTCTCGCGCCAGGGATGGCAGGAGATACTTGTC
Organism: Acidimicrobiaceae bacterium; assembly: GCA_003136415.1. Taxonomy (GTDB): domain Bacteria; phylum Actinomycetota; class Acidimicrobiia; order Acidimicrobiales; family RAAP-2; genus RAAP-2. The sequence continues at coordinate 14,134 of PLEI01000039.1, forward strand.
CGAGATCACCTCACCTTGTTCGGTGATCTTGATTGATCCGTTCAAGACGCCGTAGGGCTGGGCGAGCACGGCGTCGTGCGTGGGCCCGCCGCCGCGTCCGACGCTGCCACCGCGGCCGTGGAACAGTCGAAGGTGAATACCGTGGCGCGCAGCGACGTCGCGCAGTTGGCGCTCGGCCAGGTGAATGCCCCATTGCGAGGCGGTGATGCCGGCATCCTTGTTGGAGTCGGAGTAGCCGAGCATGATCTCTTGCACGTCGCCGCGCAGTTCCACGAGGCGTCGATAATTCGGCACCTGCAGGAGTGTCTCGAATATCTCTCCGGCGTGGTGCAATTCGTCGAGGGTCTCAAACAAGGGCGCGAAGCCGATGCGCGCGAGTCCGGTGGAAAAGTCGACGAGTCCCGCTTCGCGGCCCAGAATGACCGCCGCCAGGAGATCGTCGGCGCCCTTGGTCATCGAGACGATGTAGGTTTCGCACGCCGCGGGCCCGAAGTGGTCAATGATTTCGCCTATAGCGCTGAAGGTGCGGTAGGTCTGCAGATTGACGCCCTCGAGGGGCCCGGGGTACGAGAAGAGCGGTCGGCGCGACTCGAGCTCCGCGCTCAGCACGTCGAGGCGCTGCGCGCGAGAGAGCTGGTCGTAGGCGTGGGGTAGCTCGCCGAGGCGGTCCATCAGCACCGCGAGGACGGCGTGGTGCGCCTGGGCGTGCTCGCGGACGTCGAGCGTGGTGAGGGTGAGACCGAAGGCCGACACCGTGATAATGGAGCGTTCGAGGGTGCCGCGCGCCAGTCGCTCCGAACCGTTCTCGATGAGCGAGTTGTAGAGCAACATCAGGTCGTCGATCAATTCCTGGCTGGACGCGTAGTCGTGGCCGTGGCGGTGACGCCCGCGCTGTACCATGCGTCGCTGCGTCTCTTCGAGGCGCACGCGGATGCAACTGAGCTTGAGTCGGTAGGGCTCCTCGGCGTTGAGACGAAGGTAGCGTGACTCGGGCTTGAGGCGCGTCAGGTCGTCGTCGAGCGAGAGACGCAGTTCCTCGGAGATGCCCACGTGCTGGGTCGAAATCGAGATCTCGTCCATCAGTTTGCCCAGCATGGCGCGCAGCGCACGTACCGCGAAGTCGAGGGCCAAGTCGACCACCGATTCGCTGACTTCGGGAGTGACGAAGGGATTGCCGTCGCGGTCGCCGCCTATCCACGTGCCAAAGGTGAGGGGTCGGCTGACCGGGGGGATGGACACGCCGAGGCGCTCGGCGTTGGAGACCAATTGCTCGAGGACGTCGGGTACGACACTGCGCATCAGGTGGTCCACGTAGTGCAGCGCGTTGCGCGCTTCGTCGAGGACCTCGGGACGTTCGAGGCGTAACTCGTCGGTCTGCCAGAGGGTGTCGATGAGTTCCGCGGCGCGACGCTGTCGCAGGTTCTCTCGCAGCGGCGAGTTCGAGGAGCTGGCCTCGTCGAGCAGCGTGCTGATCGAGCGCAGCTTCAACAAGACGGACCGGCGCGCGGCTTCGGTCGGGTGGGCGGTGAACACGGGTCGCACCGCCAGCTGGTCCACGGCCGCCACGACTTGCTCAGTGGTGACGGTGCCGTTCGCCATCGCCCGCAGAATCTCGTCGGCCACCCGCGCGAGGGGGCCATCGTCGTCGTTGCGACGCTGGCGTCCCTGGCGGGCGCGGTGGGTTTGTTCGGTGACGTTGGCGAGGTGGAAATACATCGAAAAGGCGCGCACCAACTGGCTGGCGGTCTCGAGGTCGAGATTCTCGAACTCTCTGAACGACAGCTCCATGTCGCGCCCGGCGCTCGAGCGCACCGATTCGACCAGGGCGAGGAACTCCTCGGACATCTGGCGGCGCAGGGTGTCGTCGAGCATGGCGCTCAGGGCATTGAGGTCCCCGTAGAGGGCGTCGCGGTCCTCAAAGTGGGCTGGCGCTGTGGCCAACACCGATCGCGCGGACGGTGCGGAGGGTTCGGTCATTAGCCAACGTTACAAAAGTTTTTCAATTGCCCGTCCGCCACTCGGCAGATAGTTATGATGCACGCCCGTTTCGAACTGCCGCCACCCACTGGAACGACTGGCGCGCGCCCCAGGGTGTGAGGTGGATGACACGCCGCTCGCTGACGATGTCGAAGTTCTCACCGAGTAGTCGCGCAAGGTCCGACGCGTCGTATCGGGTGACGGCCAGCCCCGAGCACGACTCGGGTCCGTCGGGCGCAAAGACGCCGATGACGACCTTGCCGTTCGGTGCGAGCGCCTTGTGGAGAGTCTCGGCGTAGCGAATGACCCGCGCGGGCTCCACGAAATGCAACACGGCGCGGTCGTGCCAGACGTCGTACTGGCGCAGTGGCTCCCACGCGGTGACGTCCGCTTCGACGACGTCCAGGATCTCGAGCCCCGGTCGCGACGTGATATCCGCCAACGCGCGAGCCGACAGGTCGAGGACCGTGAGGTCGGTGAACCCCCCCTCGGCGAGGCGGTCCACGAGGAGCGACTCACCGGCTCCCACGTCGAGAACGCTGTCGGCGTTGGTGACGCCCAGGACTTCGAGGAGTTCCAAGGAGACGGTAGGTTCGGGCTCGAACCAACTGAGCTCGTCGCGACCTCGCGTCGCGTACACATCATTCCAGTGAGTGGACATTCTTCATTCTCTCGTGCGGCGGAGTATTTGAAAAGCACGGGGACCAAGCAAAGAGCCCGGGAGGGGGCCCGGGCTCTTTGGGTACTACTCCGGCTGGGCTACACGACGGAAGTGTCGTCGACCTGTCGATAGTGCCGGAGACCTAGCAATGTCAGCAGCAGCATCAACACCGCGGCGACAAATGAACCAAGCGCGGCCCACATGGCAATCTGACCGAAGGTCCAGTAGCCGTAGGCGTTGAGTAGGGATCCGCGCAACATGGTGCCCTTGAAGACCGTTTCGACTTGGCCGGCCAGGGCGGTGTTGGTGGGGTCAGCTATGGCCTTGGCGCTGAGCTGTGAGTAGGTGAGACCGCCACCAATCTCCTGGAGGTGCACCGCGATGAAGTCGTTGGCGTAGACCTCCGCCTGCGCACCGGTCAGCATTTGCTGTCCGGCGTACTGAGAGACTGAAGGGATCATCGACGGCGTGATCTCGGTGCCGACCTTCGCGTTGGCGAAAGCGGACTTGGCAGGGAAGAAGATCTGCTGCTCGGCGAGCTGGGTCTTGACCTGGGAGTTCGCGAAGTTGTAGCCCCACAGGAGCATGGAACCCGCTCCGATCAGGGCAACGGTGAGTAACGCTCCGGTCCAGGTAAGTAACAAATCCAGTGTACGACGCTTCATTATTGGCCCTTTCTTTAAGTACCAATTACATTGTGCGACCATTCACAAACCAATGAAAGGCTCTAGGTAGGGCCAGATGTCATTTCGGTGACAAATTGATTTGTCAAAGGATGATGCCCAAGCGCGCCAGAAAACCGACGCCCATGACCGCCGCCTCGCATCCCACGCGTTCAAGCTCGGCGAGGTCGTCGTCGTTTCGCACGCCACCGGCGGCGACCACCCTGAGCCCACTGGCGCAGACCCGACGGTACAACTCGAGGTCGGGCCCGCTCATGGTCCCGTCGCGCTCGATCGCCGTCACGTGAAGACGAGTGACACCCGCGTCGCGACATAACACCAGCGCCTCGTCGATACCCAGACCGGTCGAGGCCAACCAGCCCTTGACGGACAAGATGCCCTCGCGCACGTCGAGGGCCGCGACGAGCTGCGCGCCGAGTCCTTGGACGTAACGGTGCACGGCTCCCGGAGCGCTCCACAGCGCCGTGCCCAAAATGACGCGCTGGGCTCCCGCAGCCAGTACCGACTGAGCCGCCTCGAGCGAGCGAATACCGCCCGAGACCTGCAGGGGGATCGATCCGGCGAGCTGCGCGCAGTGGGCGATGACATCAGTACGCAGCGCGCCGTCGCGCGCCCCCTGTAGGTCCACCACGTGGATGAGATCGGGGCCGGTGGCGACGACGCGGGCGAAGAAGTCGTCGAGGGGCTGGCGAAAGAGGACGCGGTCGTAATCGCCTTGTTCGAGGCGGACGGCGTCGGCGCCCAAGAGGTCGATGGCGGGGATCAGTTGCATAGCAGCGTGTTAATACGCTAGCATAGTGACATGACCAGTGGCAAGGTACTTCCCGCCGACGCGCACGACGAGACGATCCAGCGTTTTGACGAACTGGTGGTTGCCTTCGTGCGCGTACGCGATCCGCAGGTCATGGCGGCCTTCCTGCAGGATATCTGCACCACGGCCGAGCTGGACGCCATGGGCCAGCGACTGCAGGTGGCGCGTTTGGTGAGTGAGGCCGTGCCGTATCAGGAGATCTCGCGACGCACCGGAGCCTCCACGGCCACCGTGACGCGCGTGGCGCACTGGCTGCGCTACGGCGAGGGAGGCTACAACGCCGTACTGAAACGAGGACGCAAATGAATCGACGACTGACCCTGGCCCTGCCCTCCAAGGGCCGACTGCGCGAACCCTCGTGGTCGCTACTCGAAGCGACGGGCGTGGCGCCCCAGGAACCCGGCGAGCGGGTCCTGCAAACGTTTTGCCGCAATGCCGACATTGACCTGCTCTTCGTACGGGCTGATGACGTGCCCGAGTACGTCCAGGACGGCATTGTTGACTGCGGGATCACCGGCCTCGACCTCGTGAGCGAGCGTGACTTCGACGTCGACGTGTTGCTGCGTCTGGGATACGGCACGTGCTCACTGCAGGCCGCGGTATCGACCGAGGACTCCGCTCAGAGCTTTGGCGACCTCGACGGGCGCCGCATCGCCACGTCGCACCCGCGCATCGCCGCGCAGTGGCTCGCCGAGCAGGGAATCAAGGCCGACATCGTGCGCGTCACCGGTTCGGTGGAGATCTCGCCGCGCCTGGGACTCGCGGACGCCATTGTCGACCTGGTGTCCACCGGATCGACGCTGCGCACCAATGGACTGCGGTCGCTCGGGACGCTCTTTGAGTCCGAGGCCGTGCTGGTGGGACGTCGCGGTTCGAGTGACCACGAGGCCCAACGTACCTTGACGATGCTGCTGGCATCGGTGATCAATGCGCGAGCGACGCGCTACCTGTTGTGCAATATCGCCGAAGATCGCTTGGCCGACGTGACGGCGTTGCTGCCCACTACTGGTTCGCCCACGGTGATGGCTCTCGCCACTCCCGGTATTGTCGCGGTTCACGCCCTCGTGCCGGCCGCACAGATCTGGTCGTTGTTACCCCAACTACAAGCCTGCGGCGCGAGTTCGATCCTCACGCTGCCCGTAGAAAGAATGATGCCATGAGCTCACCCGTCAAGACCGACCGACCGATCACCATCGAGGAGATCGTCAATGACGTGCGTGCGCGCGGCGACGTGGCGCTGGTGGAGTGGAGCCAGCGCCTGGACCAGACCACGGCCGACCAGCCCGAGCGCGCGGTGCCCTACGGCGACATCCCCACGGCGGCCGTGCTCGACGCGGCCCAGTCGGTGCGCACCTGGCACGCCGCCCAGCGTCCCCCGGACATCACTCTCGAGGTATCGCCGGGCGTCACCCTGGAACGCCGCTGGACCCCGATCCGCTCAGTGGGGATCTACGTTCCTCGGGGGCTCGTCTCCTCACTCATCATGGGTGCGGTTCCGGCCCAAGTGGCCGGTGTCGAGCGCATCGTGGTGTGCACGCCCCCGAGTGGCTCCGCGGCCGTCGCCGCGGCGGCGGCGTTGCTGGGCATCGACGAGGTGTGGGCCATTGGGGGCGCCCAGGCGATCGCCGCGATGGCCTACGGCACCGAGTCGATCGCGGCGGTCGACAAGATCGTCGGACCCGGTGGGGGCGCGGTCAATACGGCGAAGTTGCTCGTGAGCAAGGACGTCGCCATTGACCTGCCGGCCGGCCCGAGTGAAATCGTCGTCGTGGCCGACCTGGGTTTCGATGAAGTCATCATCCAACAAGAGCTCGACGCCCAGATGGAGCACGGACCCGACAGCCGCGCGTTCGTCGTGCGCGTGGGCGATGATCTCGAGGCCGCCTTGTCCGAGGTCGAAAACTACGCGGCCGAACACGTCGCGCTCCTGGGACCACGAGCGGAGTCCCTCGCGGGTCGCATTCGCAACGCCGGCGCGATATTCGTCGGACCGTACTCCCCGGTGCCCGCGGGCGACTACGCCACGGGAGGTAACCACGTCCTGCCGACGGGGGGATGGTCCAAAGTCTCGGGCGGACTGGGACTCGAAGCTTTCATGAAGCCCGTCACGGTGCAGCGGGTAAGTAAGGACGGTCTCGAGCGCATCGCGCCGACCATCGAAGCCCTGGCCGAACTCGAGGGCATGACCGCTCACAAGGCCACGGCGCGCCGATGAGCACTCCCCAGGTCATCGACACCTACCAGTGGCCGCCCTCGAACGAGGAGCTGGCCGCGCGCGTGGGACTGCGTGCCCACCAGATTCTGCGTTTTGACGGAAATACTCCCGCGGCGCCGCCCCCGAGTGCGCGTCCCGCGGCCCTCGCCAAGGCCTTGGCCGACATCAACGAGTACGACCGCGGTCGTTACGAGGTGCTGCGTCAGGCCATCGCCGAGTACCACGGGTTGGGTCTCGACCAGGTGTCCCTGGGCGCGGGGAGCGACGAGTTCATCGTCCTGTTGGCCGCGCTCTTCGCGCACAACGGGACCGTTGCCTCGGTGCCGGCGGATTCGTATTCGATGTACCGCTACGCCGCGGCAATGGCCGGAGCCCAACTGATCGACGACCCGGCGAACGCCGACCTCGTCTACGTGTGTCGACCCAATAATCCCACCGGTGAACTCTGTAACATCCCCGAAGTTCCGGGCCAACTCGTCATCGACGAGGCCTACGCCCAGTACGCCGGCGTGGACGAAATCGCACGGGTGAAGGACGGGGCCATCGTGCTGCGGACCTTCTCTAAGGCCTTTGGTCTCGCGGGTGCGCGCGTGGGGTACGCCATTGCCTCACCCGAGATCACCCGGGTCATCAACTCGCGCCAGGCGCCCCTGGCGGTCTCGTCGCTCTCGGCGGCGCTGGCCCTGGCCGCGATCACGAGTCCCCTCGACGTCACCGTCCAGGTAGCCGAGCGCGAGCGCATGGCGCGAGAACTGCACGCGCTGGGCCTGACGCCCCTGGCGTCATTCACCAACTTCTTGTTCATTCCCATGCAGAACCCCCAAGAGTTGGTGGACCGGATGTTGCCCTACGGCGTCATGCTGCGCGCCTACGCGCGCGGTCTGCGCATCTCGGTCCGCGACGAGATCGACGACGATATTCTGCTCGGCGCGTTGCGCGCCGAGTTATTGGGCGAGCCGCTCGAGGATGCGCCGCTGCGCTATCGGCGCGCGACGGCCGAGACGCTACTCAACATCCGCCTGCGCGTCCCCGGCGAGGGCCGCGTGTACGTGAACACCGGCGAGGGTTTCTACGACCACATGCTCACCCAATTGGCCTTTCACGGCGGGATGGACCTACGTCTCGAGGGCGTGGGCGACCTCGAGACGGGGGATCACCACACCGTCGAGGACATGATGCGCGCCTTCGGTGAAGCGCTCGACCAGGCGCTCGGTGACCGCAAGGGTTTGACCCGTTACGGCGAGTCGCGCGTNNATCAATCCCGATCCCGGCATGGCGGCGCACGCTTTTGAGTCCCTCGCCCAGACGGCGCGCATCACGCTGCACGTCACGGCCTCGGGTGAGAACGCTCACCACGTCGCCGAGGCGGCATTCAAGGCGGTGGGTCGCGCGATGGCCCAGGCGCTGGTGCGCGACGGCTCGCTCGTGCGCTCCACCAAGGGATCACTGTGAGCGACGTCGTCATCGTTGACTACGGCGCGGGCAATACCCGCTCGGTGCGCGCGGCGCTGACCCACATTGGACGCTCCAGCTACGTCAGCGCGGAGCCGCTGTTGATCGCCGACGCGCCCTACGTGATCTTGCCCGGGGTTGGTTCGGCGCGCAGTGCCATGGAGCACCTGGACGAGACCGGTGCCGCCAACGCCCTGCGAGAACGCTTCGCAGCGAATAAGCCAATCCTGGGTATCTGTCTGGGCATGCAACTGGCACTGCAGGCCAGTGAAGAGGACGGCGGCGTCAAGGGGCTGGGCCTCTTGGAGGGTCTCGCTGTTCGCCTGGACGCGCCGCGGATCCCGCGCCTGGGCTGGGCCGTGGTCGAGCCCTGGGGCGACGCCTTCTACTTCGCCCACTCCTTCGTCGCCGAGTCGCCCGATACCGTCGCGACCTCGGAGGGTCTCTGTGCCGCCGTGCAACGCGGCTCGTTCCTCGGGGTGCAGTTCCACCCCGAGAAGAGCGACGTCGCCGGTCTCAGCTTTTTGGAATCATGCCTCTCGCGCGTCTGATCCCCTGCCTCGACGTCGCCCAGGGCCGAGTGGTCAAGGGTGTGAGTTTCGTCAACTTGCGCGACGTGGGTGACCCCGTGGAACTGGCGCAGTACTACAGCGCCGGGGGAGCGGACGAGCTGGTGTTCCTGGACATCACCGCCACCCACGAAGGGACCGACACCATGGTCTACGTCGTCGAACGCGTGGCCGACGTGCTGGAGATCCCCTTCACGGTCGGCGGCGGCATCCGCTCGGTGGAGGACGCCTCGCGCATCATCGAAGCGGGAGCCGACCGGGTGTCGCTCAACTCCGCGGCCCTGGCGACTCCCGAACTCATCACCGAGATCGCCGCGCGCTTCGGTTCCCAGGCCGTGGTCGTCGCCATCGACGCCGGCGACAGTGTCGTTTACACCCACGGTGGGCGAGTGGCCACCGACATTGCGACGGTCCCCTGGGCCGTCGAAGCGGCGGCCCGCGGCGCGGGAGAGATTCTGCTCACCTCCATCGCGCGCGACGGCCAGCGCACCGGATTCGACCTCGTGCTCACCGAAGCGGTTCGTGACGCGGTGGACATTCCGGTCATCGCCTCGGGCGGGGCGGGCTCGGCCCAGCACGTCGCCGACGCCCTGCGCGTCACCGACGCGGCGTTGATTGCGTCCATCGTCCACGAGAACCCGGCCGGACTGCCGGGACTGCGCCGCGAGATCGAGGCCCTCGGCATTGAACTGCGACCCCTGAAGGAGAGAGTGTGAGCGACGAACTTCGTGCCGCCATCATCCAAGACGACGCAACGGGACGCGTCCTCATGCTCGGCTGGATGGACGAGGAGGCCCTCGCGCTCACTCGATCTTCTGGCACCGTGCACTTCTTCTCGCGCTCGCGTCAGCAACTCTGGCAAAAGGGCGAGACGTCGGGCAACTTCTTGCACGTGCTCGAGGTCACTCTCGACTGCGACGAGGACGCCGTGCTCGTGCGCGTCAGCGCTGAGGGACCGACCTGTCACGACGGGTCGACGTCGTGCTTCACCCCGTGGCTGTGGCGCAAGATCCTCCAGCGCGAAGCGCAGAACGCGCCCGACTCCTACGTCGTCTCGTCGCTCGACCAGGGCACCGCCTTTCTGGCCCGCAAGGTCGGCGAGGAGGCGGTCGAGACGGCCGTCGCGTCGTTGAGCGAGAACGACGAGCGGTTCGTTTCGGAAGCCGCGGATCTCTGGTTTCACCTCCTGATGCTGCTACGCAGCCGCGGAGTGGACCCCGCCGACCTCGAAGACGAGCTGCGCCGCCGCGAGAAATAGCGCCCGACCTAGGGTCGGAGGATGAGGATTGTTCGAATGGCCGTGGCGGGCGTCCTGGCCGGTGTCGCGACGCTCGGCGCCGGTACGGCCTCGGTGGCGACGCCGCACGCGTCCACGACGACGGCGTCAACGAATCTCACCTGCGCCACCCAGGTCGTCTCGACGTGGTCGCTCACGCACGTCGCGCGCGAAACCGTGGTGGTCTCGGCGCAGGCGAGCTCGCTGGCGAGCCTGACCAGTGCGGCCGCTCAGGGATATGGAGGATTCATCTTGTTCGGCGCGAGCGCCCCGTCGGCTCTGCCGTCGACGTTGAAATCGCTGCGTCGTCTCGAGCCCGACCATCTGACTCCGATGATCATGACCGACGACGAAGGCGGCGGCATCATTCGCTTTCCCAATCTCGTGGGTCAGTGGCCCTGGCCTCAGGTCATGGGGTCCACCATGACGCCAGCGCAAATCTTCGCCAAGGGCGAGAGCGTCGGTGCGGCCATAGCGCGCGCGGGCCTCAATGTCGACTTGGCGCCGGTCGCGGACGTCGACGGACGCGCGGTGTGGCCGGGGGAGTACAACCCCGACGGTCTACGTTCCTTCGGGGGTTCGCCGTCGAAGGACGCGCTGGACGTCACCGCGTTCGCGACGGGGCTGCTGCACTCGCACGTGGTGGCGGTGGTCAAGCATTTTCCCGGGCTCGGGGGCACGTCGCCCGATACCGATTATGGACCGGCGCGCACCAAGTCGTGGTCCCTGCTGCAGACGACCGGACTGGTCCCCTTCCGCGCGGCCTTTCTCGCGGGGGTGAGCGCCGTCATGATGTCCAACGCCTCGGTGCCCGGGCTCACGACGTTGCCGGCTGGTCTGTCGGCACCGGCGGTGCTGGCGCTACGCCACCAGTTGGGCTTTCGCGGACTCATCATGACCGACGCCTTGGGAGCGGGAGCGATCTCGGCGTTGCACCTCTCCATTGCCCAGGCGTCCGTCGCGGCGATCAAGGCGGGGGTGGATCAGGTCCTCGCCAGCTATCCGTCGACGCCATCACAAGCGTTGCAGACTGCATCGTCGCAGACCGCGGCCATCGTGGCGGCCGTCGAGCACGGGACTCTCACTCGCGCCACGCTGGTGGGCGCCGCTGGCCAGGTGTTGGCGTCGACCAACACGCTCACCTGTCAGGCGTAATCAGAGGTAGTGCGGGGGTACTTCGTGGCTGTCGCGGCGCGTGCGGCGCAACTCTTCCTTGAGACGAGCCACCTCCTCGCGCAACGAGGCGACGAGCTCGCGTAGTTCGTCGAGGGTGGGATCGTCGGTCATCACTCCACCTTTTCACACCCCGAACTTCTCAGGGCATCACGGGAAGAGTCCGCGCAGGCGCGTGGCCTCGGCGATGCGCTCCACGCCGACGGCGAGCGCCGTCTCGCGCAGGTTGACGCCCAACTCGCCGTGGCGAATCCACACCGCGTCGAAGGCCTCGTGCATCGTCTTTTCCAAGCGCTGCTGGAAGAGTTCCATCTCCCACATGTAGCCCTGGAGGTCCTGAGCCCACTCGAAGTACGACGCCACGACGCCACCGGCGTTGGCGAGTACGTCGGGGACCACGGGGATATTGCGTTGGTCCAGCACCGCGGCGCCCTCGCCCGTCGTGGGTCCGTTCGCCGCCTCGACGACGACCGAGGCCGCGAGCGTCTCGGCGACGCTCTCGGTGATCGCGCCGCCCAAGGCCGCGGGAATCGCGATGTCCGAGGGGATGGTGAAGAACTGGTCGGACGTGACCGCTTCGGCCCCCTCAAAGCCCACCACCGTGCCGGCCTCGGCGTAGTGACGCGCCAGCGCGGAGGGATCGATGCCGTCGGGGAGGTGGATGGCACCCTTGACGTCGGCGACGCCGACGACCTTCATGCCGCGCTCACTCAGCAGGTGCACCAGCGGCGCCCCGACCTTGCCGTATCCCTGGACGATGACGCGCTCAAGATCGGTCGAGCGGGCCAAGTTCTTCAGGAGGGCCAGGGTGCAGATGGTGACGCCCAGTGACGTCGCGCCGGCGTGGCCGAGCGTCCCGCCGATCGCCAGGGGCTTGCCCGTGACGACGCCGGGCGCGGAGTAGCCCCGCAGCATCGTGATGGTGTCCATGATCCAGCTCATGACCTGGGGGTCGGTGTTGACGTCGGGCGCGGGGATGTCGGTCTCGGGTCCGATCACCGGAGCGATCGAGAACGCGTAGCGACGCGTGAGCCGCTCGAGCTCGCCGCGCGAGAGCAGCGTCGGGTCGACGCGCACACCGCCCTTGGCACCGCCGTAGGGGATGTTCACGACCGCGCACTTGATCGACATGTCGGCACTCAGGGCCGCGATCTCGTCCACGTTGACGCTCTGGTGGAAGCGAATGCCCCCCTTGCCCGGTCCGCGCGACGTGTCGTGCTGGATTCGCCAACCGGTGTACATCTCGATGTTGCCCGAGTCGAGTCGCACGGGAACGGCGACTTCGAGAATCCGCTCGGGGGTGATGATGCGCTTAATCATCCCCTCGTCGAGGCCCAGCAGAAGTCCGGCACGTTCGATGAGAGAAGAGACGTGGGTCCAAGGATTGAATTCCTCAGCCCCCGTCTCATGGGGACGCGTGACCACGTTGTCACCAGCCTTTGAACTGAGAAGAGCATTGTCACTCTCTAGGCCAGCGTAGGGGAGGGGACGGGCGCCGTGGCGAAGCAAAGGTCCCGAATTTCTAGGGATTCGCTCCGCGCGTCGCGTCGCGGCCCCCCGAGGCCAGCCACGCCTCGTACATCGCGGCGTAGGCGCCCGCCTTGGCGATGAGTTCACTGGGCGTGCCCACCTCGAGAACGCCGCCCTCGTCGATGACCACGATGCGGTCCGCCCGCTGGGCGGTCGTGAGGCGGTGCGCGATGAGAATCGCGGAGCGTCCCTCGAGGAGCCGGTCGAGGGCCCGTTCGATGATGGTCTCGCTGCGTAAGTCAAGTGACGACGTGGCTTCGTCCAAGATCAGCACCCGAGGCCGGGCGAGGAACGCGCGCGCGAGGGCGAGCAGCTGACGCTCACCCGAGGAGAGCGTTTGTCCGCGTTCGTGCACCACGGTGTCGAGGCCCAGTGGAAGACGCTCAATCAGGTCGCCGAGGCCGACGACGTCGACGGCCTCGTCAATGTCGGCGTCGGTGATGCCGGTGCGGCCGAATCGTAGATTGGTTCTGATCGAGCCCGCGAAGAGGAACGGTTCCTGGGGGACCACGCCGAGTTGGGAGCGCAGCGAGCGCAGCGTCACCGTGCGCACGTCCACCCCGTCGACGAGAACTCGTCCCTGCGTCGGGTCGTAGAAACGATTGGCGAGTTTGGCGAGCGTCGACTTACCCGCTCCGGTCGGTCCGACGAAGGCCACCGACTCGCCCGGCGCGATTTCGAGGTTCACGTCCTCGAGCACCGGGCGCGTCGGGTCGTACCCGAAGCTCACGTGCTCAAAGGTGATACGACCCTCAATGGTGGGCAGTTGCGTAGCGTCCGCCCTCTCGTCGACGCTCGGGGGCGTCTCGAGGAGTTCGCGGAGGCGAATCACCGAGGAACGGCCCTGTTGGAGCGAGTTGTACTGCTGCACGAGGAGCTGGATGGGCTGGAAGAACCGGTTGAGGTAGAGGAAGAAGGCGACGAGCACACCCAGGGTGAGTTGGTGACGCAGGTACATGTCGCCACCGATGCCGAGCAGCAGGGCCTGGCCGAGGATGCCGATCATGATCGTGGCCGGACCGTAGACGGCGTTGACGCGCCCGGTGAAGAAGTTGGCGTCGCGGTACGCACCCACGACGTGGCGGTGGTTGGTGATGTTGCGGCGCTGGCGGTTGTTCGCGGTCACGACGCGAATGCCGTAGAGCGACTCCGAGAGGTCCGCCAGGACGTTGGCGATGCGGTCGCGACTGAGCAGGTAACCCGCTTCGGACGCGCGATGGAACCAGATGGAGAAGCCCACCAGTAGTGGTACGACGAGCACGACCGTCCACGTGGCCAGCACGACGTTGAGGTCGAACAAGACGGCGGTGATGACGATCATCGTCAGACCCTGCATGGCGAAGGAGCTGATGCCGTCTTGAATGAGTTGTTGGAGGTTCTCGATGTCNNCTGAGTCGTTGGAAGTGCGTGAAGACCCGTACGCGCACGTCGTGCATGACTCGCGCAGCGAGGGTCCCCGTGAGCGTCGCCTGAATGCGCTGTCCGTAGGCCGACACCACCGCGATGGCGAGGTAGAGCGCCGCGCACACCAGCACCACGGTCTCGGAGTGGTGTCCGGCGACCATGCCGTTGTTGATGGCGAATTCGGTGAGGAGTGGTCCCGCCTGTAACAGCACACTCGTCACGATCACGAGCAGCGAACCGTAGATGACGAGGCGCGGATAGCCCCGCAGCATCTTGGGCAGGGTCAGGCGCTGGCGTTCCGCGGCGGTCGGGCGCTGGTGGAAAACGAGCGCCGAGGCCGGGTGCTCTTCTTCACTACGGAGCAATTTCTCGGCCTCGTCGGCTAGTTCACTCGGAATACCGCCAAAGGGCAAGCCCGCCTGTGGGCCGCGGCCGCCGAACATGGCGCCGCCCCCCCCTCCGCCACCACCCCAACCGCCGCCCCAGGCCATTAGAGATCCTCGACGATGGTCTGGGCCAGGATCTCGGCGTAGAGACCCGAAGTGGCGAGCAACTGTTCGTGGGTACCGTCGGCGACGACGCGTCCGTCTTCGAGCAGGATGACGCGCCGCGCCAGGGCAATCGTCGAGATCCGGTGCGCGATCACCAACGTCGTGCGTGACGCCATCAGTGTCGTCAGTGCGTCGTAGATCGTGGACTCGACGTGGACGTCGACGGCGCTCGTCGCGTCGTCGAGGATCAAGATGGGCGGGTTCACCAACAAGGTGCGCGCGATGGCGATGCGTTGACGTTGACCGCCGGACAGGGTGTAGCCGCGCTCGCCGATCACGGTGTCGTAGCCGTCGGGCAGATCCATGATGAAATCGTGGGCCGCGGCGGCGCGCGCGGCGGCCTCGATTGCTACGTACGTCGCGCCGGGCACGCCGTAGGCGATGTTCTCGCCAACGCTCACCGAGAAGAGGAATGGCTCGTCGAGCACGACGCCGACGTTCTGACGCAGGGAGGCCATCGTGACGTCGCGCACGTCGTGTCCGTCAACGCGGACCGCGCCTTCAGTGGTGTCGTAGAAGCGCGTGGCTAGGCGAGCCACCGTGGACTTGCCCGAGCCGGTACGTCCCACGAGGGCCACCGTCTCGCCGGCACTGATGCGCAAGTTGAAGTCCTGCAAGATCTCGACGTCGGGTCCGTAGCCGAATCGCACGTGATCGAAGTCGAGCGAACCCTCGACGTCCACGAGGTCGTAGGCCCCGGGGCGCTCGATCACTTCAGGATGCTCGTCGAGGATTTCGAAGATGCGCTCGGCACTGGCCTTGGCGCGCTGGCCCATCATCACGAGTTGTCCGAGCATCATGAAGGGGGCCTGGAGCATCAACAGATAGGCATTGAAGGCCAGGATGGCGCCCACGCCGAGCTTCCCGTTGATCACCATGAACCCGCCGAACGCCAGCACCAGGGCCAGTCCGAGTTGGGGCAGATTTTGCAACCACGGCGACCACTGCCCGCGGATCTGCGCGTCCTTCACGTAGGCCCAGGCGACCCGCTCGGCGGCGTCGGCCAGGCGGTTGATCTCGGCCTCTTCCTGGGCGAAGGACTTCACCACGCGCACGCCGTTCACGTTTTCGTCGACGATGGTGGCGACGTCGGCGAGGCGCGACTGGGTGATCCACGAAATCGGAAAGAGGACGCGGCGCATCTTGATGCCCACCACGTAGAGGATGGGCATCACGACCATGGCGATGCACGCCAGCAGCGGATCGATCTTGAGCATGAAGCCAAAGGCCAGGACGCCAATGGACGTCTGAACCAGGATCAGCGGCGCGAACGTCGAGTACATTTGCACGCTGCGAATGTCGGAGTTGGCGCGACTGATGAGTTGGCCGGACTGCACCCGGTCATAGAAACTGAAGGAGAGCCACGTGAGGTGCTCGTATATCAACGAGCGAAGATCTGCTTCCACCTCGTAGGCCGTCCGGTAGAGGTACTGGCGAGAGAGAATTCCGGTGACGCCCGCCAACGCGCCAACGACAACGATCTCCACCACCGCGCGGTGCAGCGACGCGTTGTGTTTCTGTAGGGCGTGGGTGATGGCACCATTGAGCAGGTAGGGCACCAGAGTCTGGAGGATCAGGCTGACGAAGGACAACACAATGGAGGCAACGAAGGTGAGTCGATGCGAGGAAATGATCGGCAGGATGCGCCGCCACCAGGTGAGATTCGCGTCGCGCGAGATCTGGGCGCGCGGTCCGGGGTAGGTCGAACGTACTCCGCCCAGGGGATTGGAATCCGGCGTCTCCGGCGCCCGCGAGCGGGGCAAGAGGGAGTTCGGCACCGCGCCATCGTACCGGTGAGATGCCCAGTGTCCTGCGTGGCGCGGCGCGATGTGTCGACGCCGGCGCCCGCCTCGGTACTCGCGAAAAGCGTAAGGTGACCTCGTGCCAACTCCGCTCATAATCCAGCACCCGATCGTCGAGGACAAGGTCCGCCAAATCCGCGACAAGTCGACATCGAACGCCGACTTCCTACGTCTCTCCGGCGAAATCTCGCGGTTCCTCGCCTACGAGGCGTTTCGCGATATTCCCGTTACCGCGACGACCGTTGACACCCCGGTCGTGTCGGGCGCGCCCGCGGTGCGAGTCGACACCCAGTTCGTCATCGTGCCGATTCTGCGCGCGGGCCTGGGGATGACCCCGGCCGTGCAGGAGGTGCTGCCGCGTCATCGCGTGTGTCTGGTGGGGCTTCGCCGTAACGAGAAGACTCTTCACGCCGACGTCTACCTCGACGGACTGCCCGAAGACCTGGAACTCGCCCCGGTGGTGCTGTGTGACCCGATGCTCGCGACGGGCGGATCGCTGATTCAAGTGCTCGACATGCTGCGCCAACGCAACGCCGGCGAGATCACCGTGCTGTGCCTCATCGCCGCCCAGCCTGGTCTCGACGCCGTGCGTCACGCGCACCCCGACGTGCAAATAGTCGCGGCCGCGCTCGACAAGGAACTGACGTCGATTGGCTACATCACGCCAGGTCTGGGTGACGCGGGAGACCGGCTCTTTGGGCCACCGGTGCGTTGACTACAGACCGATGTCCTCGTGCCAGAGCTCGGGATGTTCGTGGATGAACGTCGAGAGCAATTCGGTGCAGGCGGCGTCGTCGAGAACCAGAACCTCGACACCGAGCTCATCGAGCCAGTCGTGTCCGCCGTGGAAGTTGGCGGACTCACCGATCACTACTGCGCCGATGTTGAATTGACGCACCAGCCCCGAGCAGTACCAGCACGGCGACAGTGTGGTGACCATAACGGTGTCGCCATAGTTGCGACGACGACCCGCGTGGCGAAAGGCGTCGGTCTCGGCGTGCACCGAGGCGTCATCTTCTTGTACGCGGCGGTTATGTCCCGAACCCAGCAGTTCGCCTTCACGGGTGAAGAGCGCGGCGCCGATGGGAATGCCGCCTTCCGTGAGGCCCTGGCGCGCCTCGTCGAGCGCGGTAGCGAGCATCGTGGTGGCGAGCGCTACGTCGAGTGGTTCTCGTGAAGTCATCCGTTCAGTATGCTCCAACGTCGTGAGTCGTTCCACTTATCCGGTCGCGATCGGCACCCAGCACGTGGAGTTGCCAGTGGTGCCGCTGTCGTCGGAACTCGCCCTGGCGCTGCTCATCACGGTGGATATGGGCGTCGAGTTCATGCGCCGCGCCGGCGAAGAGTTGGCCGAGTTGATTGCTCCCTACGACATCGACATCGTGGCGACCGTGGCGACCATGGGGATTCCTGTCGCCATTGAGGTGACGCGCTCGCTGGGACTCGATCAATACGTCATCTTGCACAAGACGCCCAAGATTCACTTGGCTGACGCGGTATCCGAGCCCGTGCGCTCGATAACCACCAACGTTGATCAGCGGCTACTTTTTGACCGGGCGCGGATTGCCGATGTGGCGGGTAAGCGAGTGGCCATCGTCGACGACGTCATCTCGACGGGCGCCTCCACCGGTGCGGCGTTGCGACTACTGCACTCGATCGGCGCGAATGTCGTGGCCATCGGAACGCTGGTCACCGAGGCGTCGCTGTGGAAGTCGTCGCTGGGCGAGGACGCCCAACGCGTGCACGCACTCGCTTCGATACCGGTCTTTCGCCCCGATGGCCACGGGGGATTCGTCGAGGACTGGGCGGGCTGACTCGCTCGAGTCGCTCCCGTCGTGGAGCCTCGATCATTGCGGTGCCGACCGCCGGCGGCGACACCGTTATTCTCAGGGCGCGTTTCCGTGAGCGCCTACGCACTCAGGTCGTGCGTCTCGACCCAGCGGCACTTCGAGCAGCGGTACACCGGGTGGGGCCAGGTCCCCTCGTGCGCCTGGGCCAGTTGTCCGAAGGAGAACGGGGCGCTACCCGAGTGCTTGCCCGTCACCAGCGACACCTCCCCAATCTCTTGCATATCGACTTGAGCGAAGAATTCGAAATCACTGGGAAGGCTCAGTGGGACCACTTTCTCGGTGGAACGTCGAGATGCGGTGGCGCCGCACGAGGGCGACTCTCGTGGGCGCACCAGGCGATCTGGGAGCGCAAGTGAAGAAACCCCGACCACCCCAATAATGAGATGGTCGGGGTTGTCTCGATTTAGAGCTGCGGCTCGAGTTCCTTCTGGCGCGCGACCTGGCGCGCGACGTTGCCCGTCGCCTTTTCCAAGATGAAGTAGATCAACGCGGCCGACAGGATGCCGAAGAAGACGGACATGTCCGCGCCGCCGAACCAACCAGCGGGACCACAATTGGCCTTAGCCGTGCCGTCACAGAAGAAGGCTCCGAAGTGGTTCGAGAACGGCGTCATCCAGTGCATCGGGAAGTTCACCGGTGGCGGCGCCTTGGAGTAGGCGCTCGTTGCTAACACCAGGCCCACGACGAAGGCGATCAACGCGTTCCAGTTATATCCCCCCGTCGCCCAATAGATGCTGTCGGAAGTGTCCTTTTGCATTTCCGCGGCGTTGTAGCGGTACTTTCGCATCAGCCAGTCGGTGATGTAGATGCCGAACCACGGAGCGATCCAGACGATGATCACACCGACGAAGTCCTTCATGTAGACCGAGAAGGACGATCCAAAAGTGGCCCAGATGGTCAAGGCACCGGCAATAATTGAGTCCATCACGACGGCCTGGTAGCGCTTGAGCTTGAGTCCCATCGCCTGCACCGATACACCCGACGAATAGAGGTCGAGTGAGTTGATGCCGAATAGTTGCACGATGGCGAACAAGAGGAAGATCACGACGAACCACGAGGGCAGTCCCTTCTGGTGGTAGAGCGCCTGGAAGGGGTTGGCGCTATTCCACACTCCCGAGTTCGATAAGAAGCTGAACGCCAAGGCGCCCATGATCATCATCGCAATCTCGGGTAGAGCGGTACCAACGAAGATCCAGCCAACGACCGCGCTCTTCTTGGACTCGCGCGGAAGGTAGCGGGTGTAGTCGTTGCCGCACTCCGTCCAGCCCAAGCCCGACAAGGCAATCGTGAAGGCCAGTCCCGCNNGAGAACGGAATGATCAGGGCCCGCAGGACCTTCACCATCGTCGCGTGCCCGAGGTAGGGCATGATGGCCTGAATTGCGGTGGCGACCACAATGAAGACCACCTTGAATGTGCTGTTGGGATGAAAGCCGGCGTACTGGCTCAAGACAATGGCCGCGGCGACGATGAGAATCAGACCCTCGGTCTCAAATCCCAACTGGGTGATCCAGTTGAAGAAGGAGACGATTCTCGAGCCGCGCGTGCCAAAGGCGGCGCGCGAGGCGGTGAAGGCCGTCGTGCCGGACTCTTGACCCTGCAATGACGCGACGCCGAGCAAAAGAAATGACAGGTTGCCGATGACGATGATGCTGACCGCCGTCCAGAAACTGAATCCGAATCCCATCAACAGGGCGCCGTAGATGAAGTACTCGATGTTGATTGCCGAGCCCGCCCACATGGCACCTATATTGCGCGGCGTCGCCCAACGTTCGGTTTCGGGGATGTAGTCGATGCCGTGCGTTTCTATTCTGAACGCCTCGTCACCGGCTGATCCGTCGTGTAATTCTGTGGTTGCCACTTTGTGGTCCTCCCTAATAGGTGGTTGTCATCTGTCGCGACTCCGTGAGGGGTTAGTCGTACCGGGACAGTCTTACCGAAAACTTAAGAACGTTCCGGGGCTACGTGTTAAATCTCGGATTTTTTATTACCGACCTTTTAGTCCGACCTTGCGGGGCCTTCATGTCCCTCCGGCACACTGGAAATATACGAAAACCAGTCCAAGGAGGACCCCATGTACCGACCGAAGAAGAGGAAGCTAGTTCGCCGAGTGAGCGCCGCCTCGGTCGTCGCCGTGGTCGCCGCGGCGGGCCTGGGAATCACTTTCATCAGCCAGAGTGGCGCGACCACCGCGGCGCTCAAGACCACCGACGACGCCGTCACGAAGACCACCTCGAGCACCCCCACCACCACGAAGAGCACCACGCCGAAATATCACGTCGTGGGTCTCACCTATCACGACGACTCGAAGTCCTCCGGCGATAACTAAGCCGTCGGCGGCACGGGTGCGGCGGGCGCGTTGATGCGCCCGCTCACCCCGCGCCAGAAGTAGAGCGTCGAGATCGCCAGCGCGGACGACATGATCGCCACCAGCGTGAAGGGCAGTGCGGTGTTCACCGTGAACAAGAATCCTGACCCCATGGCGGCCAGCGCCATCGACGCCGTGGTCGACGTGGCGTAGACGCCTTGACGTCGAGAAAGTTCGCGTGACTGTGCGCCCTGGCTCAGCATGGACGCGATCGAGGGCGACGACAACGCCGCTCCGAGTGACTCCGCTGATCCGAGGAAGAGCATCACCACGTTGTTGTGGATGTGCGGATAGGTGGCGAGAAACGCGGCGCCGTTGAGCAACCCGAAGAGGGCGGTATAACGGCGATTGAGGTGATCTGCGAACCAGCCTCCGGTGCGGCTCAATGCCACCCACGGCAGACAGAACATGGTCCAACTCAGGCGAATTTGCAGTGTCGTGGCGTGGTGGGCGTGCATCAAGAGACTCCAGCACGTTTCGTACACCCCGACCGCCAGTCCCGTCGCCGCCGCGGCCACCAGCGCGCCGACGAAGGGTCGATTCCACTTCATCGGCGGCAGCGGCGTGGGGTCGTAGGCTTGGTCGCCCACGTTGGTGTTGAAGGCCACGATGGCCGCCACCAGACTCACTAGACCCGTGATGAAGAACACCCAGCCCAGGTTCTTCACCGACGCGACAATTCCGGCCAACGGGCCAAAGGCGGCCCCGACCAATTGGGCGGCCAGGATGCGCGAGACCGCTCGGCCCCGTTCGTTCTCCGCAAAGAGCGCGGCGACCGCCGACATCGACGCCACTTCCAAGGCGCCGGCCGACGCGCCCTGCACGGCACGCGTCAAGGTGAACCAGACCGCGCTCAGGGGCAGGGCGTAGGTCATTGACGCCAGTCCGTAGACGACGAGGCTCAGAACGATCACCGGTCGGCGTCCGAACTTGTCGGCCAGGTGACCCAAGAAATACTGCGTGACGACGCCCGCGATGAAGAACGCCGCGACGATCAGACCAATGACGTGGGGAGAACCTCCACGGTGTTCGAGGAACAGGGCGAATAGTGGTAATCCGAGCGTCGCGCCCATCCACTGGATGAGAACGATAACGGTGAGGCGATTGAGCGTCTGTTGCGGCGTTGAAATAGGCACCTCGCCACGCTAGTTCGGGCCTCAGGGTGGCGTCAGAGAACGTGGCATTCAATGAGGATGACGAAGCCCAGCGCCACGTAGAGCCAGGGGACGAAATATCTCCCACTGCGCTGACCCCACGACACCACCCGCGGATGTGTCGCCAGCGCCCAGGACACGCCCACGAACAGGATCTGCCAGAAGGTGAAGACGAGGCACAGAGCGAACTCGTGGATGACGCTGTTGGCGCGTAGCAGCGGTATCCATACCGCCAGGTTGTCTCCCCCCAAACCCAGAGTGATGAGGAACGTCGTGACCGCGCGGCGGCGGACCGATTCGCCAATCTCGTCATGGCGGTGGCGCCAGTTACGTCCCGCGAGCGCCCACGGTGCCAGGGCCAGTATCCCCATCCAGCGCACGGGCACGGCACCGAGTGAGGAACCCACCGCGGCGGCGAGTCCGACGAGCACCACCACTCCCGCGCTTTGGGCGACTGTCACCGACGAGAACCGCTCGCGCGCGGTGAGGGTGAGCTGAGCGGCGAAAGCGAAGAGGTTGTCGATCATTGTGCCGACGTAGGCGAAGGACCCCAGGAGGATCAGGGCGAACACGGAGTGCACGGTTCTGACGTTACTGTGCGGTACGGGGGCGTCCGCGAGCGTCACGGGTAGTGTTGTCGGGATGATGCGTTACGTCGAAGCACCTTCCGCCGAGCAACTCGAAGCGGCCGCGAGGGTCATTGCTGACCATTTGGAGACGACGCCGACGGTCACTCTTCGACTGCGCGGACGCCCGGTACTGACCAAGCTCGAGAATCTGCAGATCACGGGATCGTTCAAGATCCGCGGGGCCCTGGCCGCCATTGACGCCGCGCACCGCGATGATCCCCACGGTGCAGTGATCACCTCCTCGGCCGGCAACCACGGACTAGGCATCGCGCACGCCTCGGGAATCTTGCACGTTCCCGCCACCGTTGTCGTTCCCGCCAACGCGTCGGCCGCCAAGGTGAAGAAGCTGCGCAACTACGACATTGAGCTCATTCAGTTCGGGTCGTCCTACGACGAGGCGCAAGCCCACGCCCTCGAACTCGCCGACGTCCGATCGATTCGCTACATCTCGCCCTTCAACGACACCAACGTCATCGCGGGTCAGGCCACGATCTTCGCCGAGATGCTGACCCAGGCCCCCGAGATCGAACACATCGTGGTTCCCGTGGGCGGCGGGGGACTGATCTCGGGTGTCTTGATGGCGCGCACGTCACAGGGGCGCGAGGACGTACGCGTCACCGGCGTCCAGCCCGAAGCGAGTGCGGCCATGTACCACGTCTTACGGGGTGCGACGATGGACAGCGTGCGCCACCGTCCGACGATCGCCGACGGTTTAGCCGGGGGCGGCGACGAGGGCGCAGTCACCAATGACCTGATCGCGTCCAACGGCATCGCGTTGGTCCTCGTGGACGAGCACTTGATTCGCCAGGGCGTGCGCGAGGCCGCCGAGTCCAACGGGCTGATTCTCGAGGGCTCCGCCGCGACGCCGTACGCGGCGATCGTGCACCAGCTGGTGAATGACCAGGATTCGCGCATCGGTTTCATCGCCAGCGGGCGCAACATCGCTCACGAACTGCTGATGGAATTGCTCGCCGAACCCCTCGACTGACGACTCCCCGTTAGGGTGAGCCTGTGAATCGCAACCGTGCTCTCGTCGGGTGGGGCGGGTCCGCGCTCGCCGCGGCCCTGATTGCGACGGGTGTCCTCGTCGCCACGTCCGGGACCTCCGCGCCGACGACCGATTCACTGGTGCTCAACGGGCGGGCCCCGACGACCGTGGAACTCGCGGTGGCCCTCAGGACCGGCGGCTCGCTGAGTACGTCGGGAACCCTCTGGCTCAATGCGACGACGAGTTCGCTCAGTGCGAACCTGCAGGTACCGGTACTGACGGCGCCCACTGACTTCTCGGTACGCGCGGTGAAGAACCAGCTCTATTTCACTTCGCCCAATCTGGCCAATGCTTCGGGACCGGTCTGGTACACGTTGCGCGTCAGGTGGCCTTCAATTACCAGTCTGGCGCGCTACCTCGTCAAGCCCAATGCAGCGTTGTTGTCGCTGCTCGCCAATGCGCGAATCTCTCATCACGGCTTCGCCACCACGTACGAGTTCTCGAGGCCGCGTATCGCACTCGGCACTTTCGGCGCCCATCGCACGTCGTCACTCGTCACCGGCACCCTCGACGTGCGCCTGAGCACTGGGCGCCAGGGGGAGTTCACCGGACTCTGGGCCTCCCTGGCCACAAAGTCGGCCACCACGACCGTGACGCTCAACGTCCTCTCGTACAATCACCCGGTAGTGATCGTCGCGCCGCCGCACTCGCGAGCCACGACTCCGGCGTCGCCACTCATCAAGCAATTGCTCGCCAGTGGCGCCCTGGGTTCGCTCCTGCTACCCACGCAACTGCTCCAATTGTTGAGCCCCGCGAAACTAGGCTGAGAGGGTGACCGTTCACGCCGAACCGCGTTGGCCGGCGTCTCTGGCGCTGCTCATTTGCGTTGCGCTCTACGTGGTGTTACCCAATCGCCTGGTCATCGGCCCGCGTTTTTTGATTCCGGTGTTGATCATCCTGGCGCTGATACCTTTGTCGGCGCGCCGCCACCGCCACCCCGACGAGTCGCCGCGAGTGCGGCAATTGACGCTGGCCCTCATAGCCTTGGTGACCATGGCGAACGTGACGTCAATGGTGCTGTTGGTCCAGCGTCTGCTCAACACCGCGGTCTCCCAGGGTCGCGCGCTGATCTATTCGGCGGTATCGGTGTGGCTCACCAACGTCATCATCTACGGCATCTGGTTTTGGGAAATTGACCGCGGTGGTCCCACGCGACGCGCCGCCGGATCCAAACTCGTCCTGGACCTGGAGTTTCCTCAGATGGCGAACCCCGAACTGGCTCCCAAGGGATGGGAGCCAAAATTCACCGACTACCTCTACACTTCCTTCGCCAATGGTACGAGCTTCGCGCCCGCCGACGCCATGCCCTTGACGCGCCGCATGAAGACTCTCTTCGGCACCGAATCCATGGTCTCGTTGATCACCATCGCCGTCGTTGCCGCGAGAGCGGTCAACATCTTGAAGTAGGTATCCGACCCTCTGGACCGGGCAGAGTCAGGAGCAAGATGGTGGAAAAGAATTACGTGCGGGTCCGAAAGGCGAAGTTAGTTGGTCCGTTTGCGTTGACGGGTCGGAGCGACGATTTCTCGCGTGCCTACTCACATTGCGTGTTTCGCGAGGGCCCGGATTATTTCCCGGGAACGACCGTGACGAACGACGTCGGAGAATGGTAGTAGGCGCCGTAACCGGTGTAGCTCGCCGAAATCGCCACCCGACCAAGTCGAGGGTGGGCCACGTTGATCAAGCACTCGCCAAAGGGACTGGGTACGCAGTAGAAGGTCCTGGCACCGAAGTGGATTGTGACCGGGTTTTGGGGGTAGATACCCGCGGAGTTGGCAATGACGCCCGTGACCTGGATGGTGACGGGCTTCGAGGAAGGAGCCGTGGGTGTCGCGGTCACCGCCTGCAGGCTCCACCTCGACACGGGAACCACCCATTCGGGATCGGTGGGCGCGGAGTAGCCGAAGCGGTTGTGCACCTGAGTGGTGACGGTGTAGACCTTGCGGTTGGCGAGACCGTGAATGATGCAGTTGGGCTCGTAATACACCGGTGCGTGGCAGGTCCAGGTGCGAGAGCCGTCGGTGATGCTCACCAGGTAGCCGTCGATCGGCGCACCTTCCTGGTTCATGGGCGGGTGCTGATACGTCCACACTTGACCACTTTCGATGTTGCCCGACACGTCCTTGGGTGGCGTGGCCACCGTCGGTCCGCAATAGCCCGCCACGTGGCGCGTCGCAATAGTTCCGGCGGTGTTCACGGCGACGAAGCGACTGGCTCCGTAGGCCACGGCCGTCCAATCCGCCGCCGCTTCGGTGGGCACGGGCGAGGCGCTCCACGACGTACCCAAGTGCGAGGTCAGTACGTTATTCACCGGGCCCATGGCTTGTCCGGTGGCGACGAAGGCATTGCAGCCAAAAGTTGAACCGTTCATCTGCTGTGCCGCCGAGGCGTGGTGCGTGACCCAGACGTAGCCGAGCATGGAAGTGGCCACGAGTCCGGACGGGTTGAAGGCACTAAAGACTCCATTGCCGTAGGTGACGGCGTACCAGGGCGCCCCGGGAGCACTGATGGGGTAGAAACTCCAGTTGACGCCGTTGAGTGAGATCAGGGCATCACCTAGGGCGCTGTCGACGGCGACGAAGCGGCCGTTGCCGTAGGAGACTGAATTGAGCAGAAACTGCGAGCGCGACCACGTCGTCCTCCAGTGGACGCCATCAGGGGAGGTGATGAGTTGACCGAATGCACTCACCGCGAGAAAACGCCCCGCACCGTAGGTCAGTCCCGTCCACTCTCCCGCGGGGCCCGGTAGTGCGGACCAGTGGATTCCGTTGGTGGAGGTCATCTCGTGCAAGCCTGCATTGACCGACGACAACGCGACAAATTTTCCCGCGCCGTAGGCCACAGATTGCCACGAGCCCGCCGGCACCCGGAGCGTAGTCCACGTGATGCCATTCTTCGACGTGGCGGCCACTGCGCCGTGGCCGAGGACGACGAAACGTCCCGCGGCGTAGGTAGCGGCGTACCAGTTGCCTGACGGGGCCGGTGCAGACGAGACTTTCCACGTACTCGTCGGCGTGGCTCCCAGGGCGCTTTGTGTGGGCACCAAGGCGAAACTCATCGCCGCCACCGCCGACGTGACGCACAGGCCAATGCGAAATACTGAGATATGTCGCACGGTGCGCCCTCCACTCCTTAGCCACCTTCGCAGCGCCACGTCACACGAGACCCCACGGTTTCTCAACAACGCAACAATTCGCTCGTTCATCGACCGTGGTCACTTAGGCTCGTGATGGATCACTATCGCCACCGGAGCATCGTTGACCCTCGTCAGTCAGCACCCGAGAGTTGAGCGGTTCCGCGGCATCACCACGAATGCCTCTAGCTAGGAGACCACATGTCCACCAAGAGTCGCCTCGCTACCTTCTTGGCCACTGCCGCGGTGCTCACCCTCGGAGCGCCCTCGATCGCGTACGCCAGTTCGACCACCACTTCGACGTCTCCCGCCACGGCCCCTTCCACCGATCAAGTCATCGTGTCGGGCTTTTCAGAAAAAGGCGACTTCATTGACAACGGAGTTTCGTCCGTATATTCGACCCACTGGACGAAGGTATCCGCCACTACCTCGGGCATCAACCTCTCCTACGTCAACGAGGCGACGAAGATTCGGGCCAGCTACACCTTTGCTCCCGTCGCTGGCCAGACCTTCACGGTCGGCAACTACGACAACGTCCAGCGTGCGGCGTATCGCAGTGCCGGTTTCCCCGGCATTGAAATAACTGGCCCCGGCCGACCCACCGGGTGTACCCGGGTCACTGGCAGTTTTCGCATCTGGGACATCGCTGCGAGTGCCAACGGAGCCATCTCTCGCCTCGATCTCACCTACGTCGAGCACTGCGGCGCGGGCCGCCCGTCGAACTACGGCGAAGTCTTGGTCAATGACGCGCCCCAACTGGGCGCTCTCGTCGCATCGGCTCGGCGCATCACGTTCCCCGATCAAACCCCCACGCTTCCCTACGTAGTGACTAACCCCACCGGCCAGCCCCTGCCGATTTCTCTCTGGCAGAGCGCTACGACGGTCAGCCACTTCACCATCACTCCCGCGAGGCCGTCCTGCGCATCGCTGGTCCGCGCACATTCCTATTGCACGTACTCACTTCGTCTCTTGCCGCCCAAGCCCGGTAACTACAAGGCCACCGTGCTGGCAGTTTCTGGTAGCTCGGTACTCCGTCTGCCGCTCTCTGGTCCTGCTGGCGGCGTCTAGTTCTGTCGAACTTGAAGCTCGGTGCACTCGGTGGCCGGATGTAACAGTGATGCAACCATGCACTGGCTGTGAGTCTTAATTGCCCCTGAGACCGATCAGGTTCCGGACGTGATCAAAGAGACAATGCGGTCTCGGAGACGATTGGTCAGGTTCGGGACGCTTTGGTTAGAGTTGCACGTTCTCGATGGTCTCCACTATGTGGGCCCTGGGATCCACCATGATGGCCTTACCAGGACCGGCCCATACTTGCTCCATGGTTGCGAGCAGTTTCCGGGCTTCTGCGACTGTGTCAAAGTCCAAATCTATGGTGACGTAGTTGGGGTCGTCGATCGCCTGAGAGATTCGGAAGCATCGGACTCCGGAACCCTTGCGATCGGCCGGATCGCTGTCGAACGCCTGCTTCCAAAGGTCGAAATTCGGCACTGCATGCTCAATACGAAGCGTGGGCATCTCGGCGGGCCTCCCCTTGTTCCTATAGCGTTTGATGCTACCCCAAAGAAGTCTGGAGAGACTGAGCGCGACAGGCGCTTGATTACCGATGCAGGGAGCGTTCTCGAACCATGGTGTTCGCTCCGGCAAGTCGAAGACGTACTGTTATGCACTTCAAGCAAAAACAGCTAAACCCAAGTCAATCTCGACCATCCCTCTAACTGCCCAGTGTCGGAGGCCCGACGCAACAGATCTGCAACCCTTCACTGGCGCCTATTCGTTTAGAAACGCGTCCTAAGTCGGTCGAAAAGTCGGCGAAGATCAATCCGACGATTAGCAATCTGACTTGGAAAAGCAATGGTCAGCGGATTGCTCCAGATCCATGAGAGCGACCGGAGGATTCTGTTACGAGGATACCGATGACGAATCGCCCATGGAAGTCGTCGGTCGTTCGATGCAACCATTCTTGCTCTTGCTTCGCGCATGGCAAAAGTGTACGACGTGAAGAGCAACTGTGACTTGGAGAACAGGGTTTTGGTCGTTGGCCCGACGTGAACCCTTACTCTGGTTCTGAAATCTCGATTCTGTTAATGACTCAGACAAGACTTGTCAAGATACTGCACTCGTTTGGATTCCGAATTTGCAGACTGAGTTGACTTTTATGCGCTCATTAGTCGAGCCAGCAGCGCTGACGCTCGACTTTCGATTTGGTGCGTGAGTTCGTAGTGGTCGGCATAGGTCGCTAGGGCGATTCCGGTGTTAATGCCCAGCCACCGCAAAGGTTCAATCTCCCAACGTCGCGGTGGTGCCTGGATGAAAGGGAGGGAACTGTATCGCGTCTCTTCGTCGGGCGTAACGATCATGTCGGCCAGTGCGTTGGCGCACACGTAGCTGAGCGTCACGCCGTCGCCGGTGTAGCCACCAGCAGCGGCCAGTCCCGACTCGTGGTCGACGGTGACCGAGGGGAACTTGTTGCGCGGCATCGCGAGCGGTCCACCCCAGCGGTGCGTGATGGTGGTGTCAAGACTAGGGAAGAGCTGGCGCAGCGATGAGGCGAGTTGGGTGAAGACCCCGTCATTGTCGTCGTAGCGCGGTTCCACTGTTGAACCAAAGTGATACGGCGAGCCACGTCCACCGAAGGCCAGGCGGTTGTCGGCGGTACGTTGGCCATAGATAAGAAGGTGTCGTTCGTCATTGAAGGTCGGGAACCGGTCGAATCCGTAGTCGCGCCACCAGGAGTTCGGTAGTGGCTCGGTGGCGATCATCAAAGAGTAGAGCGGGGCAACGCTGCGGCGCTGGCGCGTCAACGTCGGGGTGAATCCTTCAGTCGCTCGCACCACGTAGTCAGCAGTCACTGTTCCGTGTGCGGTGATTACTCGCGCCCGCTGCGTCGTGTCGCCGGGAATGATCTTGGTGACACGAGAGTTCTCACAAATCGTGGCGCCGGCTCGCTCGACGGCCTCGGCGAGTCCCCGTACGAGACGCGCGGGTTGGATGCGCGCGCAGTGCGGTGAGTACGCCGCGCCGCGCGCGCCCTCCAGCCACGCCATTTCCTTCAGTTCTTCGGGCTCGATCCAGCGCAGATCCTCATTGCTCACACCGTGCTCGGCCGATTCGGTGACGTAGTGGCGACCGCGAACTTCCTGCAATTCAGAGCGCGCGAACGACAGCGTGCCGCCCTGGGCGAAGTTACAGTCGATTGCGTCGCTGCGGGCGGCTTCGCCGAGTGATGCGACAGCATTTTGCAGTACGAGGCGCTGGCGCGTGTAGGCGTCGAGTCCGTAGGTTGAGATAACTGACGACGCCGGAGCCGGGAACAGGGCCGACACCCAGCCACCGTTACGTCCAGAGGCGCCAAATCCACAGACCCGCGCCTCAAGAACGCAGACGCGAAGATGCGGATCGCGGCGTAACAACTCGCGCGCCGTCCATAGTCCGGTATATCCGCCGCCAATGATCGCCACGTCAACGTCCACGTCGCCGCGCAGTGAGTGCCGCGGCGACGTTTCGTCGATTTGTGACCACCACAATGAAC
Source organism: Acidimicrobiaceae bacterium (assembly GCA_003136415.1). Classification (GTDB taxonomy): domain Bacteria; phylum Actinomycetota; class Acidimicrobiia; order Acidimicrobiales; family RAAP-2; genus RAAP-2. The sequence goes on from PLEI01000039.1 coordinate 43,950, forward strand.
GTGGCGGCTGCATTAGAGGAAGCGCTTTACGGCTTCCGTGAAGACTTCACGCAACGTTCCGACCATGAAGTCGATGTCGTCGCGCGTCGAGATGAGCGGCGGAGCCAACTGCACGACGGGGTCGCCTCGGTCGTCCGAGCGGCAGATGAGGCCGCGGCGGAACATCTCGGGCGAGACGAAACCGCGCAGGAGGCGCTCGGCCTCGTCGCCTTCCCACGTTCCCTTGGTCGCCTGGTCCTTGACCAGCTCGACACCCCAGAAGTAACCGGTACCGCGAACGTCGCCCACGATGGGGAGGTCCTTCAGGTCATTCAAGCTCTGGCGGAAGTAGTCCTCGTTGGCCATCACGTTGCCGAGAACGTTCTCGCGTTCGATGATCCCGATGCTGGTGAGGGCGATCGACGCCGACAGCGGGTGACCAGCCCAGGTGAAGCCGTGCTGGAAGGCCACGTCGCCTTCCTGGAAGGGCTCGGCCAGACGGTCCGAGACGATCATCGCACCGAGCGGCGCGTAACCGGCAGTGATGCCCTTCGCGCACGTGATGATGTCGGGCACGTAGTCATACTTCTGGCCACCGAACCAGGTGCCCAGTCGACCGAAGGCGCAAATCACCTCGTCCGAAACGAGGATGACGCCGTAGCGGTCACAGATCGCGCGCACCTGCTGCCAGTAACCCGGGGGCGGCGTGAAGCAACCACCGGCATTCTGCACGGGCTCGAGGAATACCGCCGCGACGGTCTCGGGACCCTCGCGCAACAGTGCCTCTTCGATCTGCTGGGCCGACCACAGACCGTAGGCCTCGAAGTCGTCCGCGTGGGTCTCGGCGCGATAGAAGTTAACCGCGGGCACCTTGATGGCGCCCGGTACCAGGGGCTCGAAGGGCTGACGGTAACTCTCGAGCGACGTGATGGTCAAGGCGCCCAGCGTGGTGCCGTGATAGGCGATGTCACGGCTAATGACCTTGTAGCGGTCGGTGTCGCCGCGCATCTTGTGGTACTGGCGCGCCAGCTTCCAGGCGCTCTCGTTGGCCTCGGCCCCACCCGTGGTGAAGAACACGCGGTTGAGGTCGCCGGGTGCGAGGCTCGCCACCTTCTCGGCCAGTTCAATGGCCTTGGGGTGCGCGTAGGTCCACAGCGGGANNCCTTGGGGTGCGCGTAGGTCCAAATCGGAAAGAACGTCATGTTGTTCATTGACTCGGCGGCCGCCGCGGCGAACTCCGGGCGCCCGTGTCCGAGTGCGTTGGTGAACAAGCCCGAAATGCCGTCGGAGTACTCCTTGCCGTTCACGTCGTAGACGTGCGTCCCCTCGCCGCGCACGATGATTGGAATCTCGTGCTTCTCTGAGTAGGCACCCATGCGCGACATCTGCAACCAGAGATTGCGACGCGCGCGTTCGGAGTAGCTATGGCTCACCTGGTGTGCACCACTGACGGCAATACCATCCGTGAAAATCTCGTTGATACTCATTTCGTTCCCCAAGCGTAGGTCTGTTTTGAAAGTTTCAAATACAGAAAGGTTTCAACTTCGGTCACCCCAGGAATACTCCGAATGGAGTCATTCAAGAGGTGCACCAATGCGTTGTCGTCGAGGGCAATGACCTCGGCGATGATGTCGAAGCTGCCCGCAGTCATCACCACGTAGTTCGCTTCTTCGATGGCCGCCACTTGATCGGCGACCAGTCGGACGTCGCCATGAACTCGGATACCAATCAACGCTTCTCGGCCGTAGCCGAGTTGCAGGGGATCGGTGATCGCGACGATCTGCATGACGCCGGAGTCCTTGAGACGCTGAACGCGCCGACGCACGCCCGCTTCTGAAAGACCGACTTCGTCAGCAATCGCACCGTAGGGTCGTCGTCCGTCGCGCTGCAGGAGCCCGATGATCTGACGGTCAATCGAGTCGAGCGAACCCGGCACCGCGACGAGTTCCACGGGGGAACGGTCACTGTTCTTAGGACTTGACTTCTGAGGTTTGGCTGCTGGCATTCGTTTCTCCCGCTCGTTCGTCATTGACGTCCAGGCTGCGGATAGAGCAACTATAGCGGGCTTTGACGCCGGATTCAGTGGTGAATTGTCAATTCTCTGTTAAAAACCCTTGTGAAGAGTTGCTCATGCCAGGAAACTCTGGCAGAGTTGCTGACGACGCGGCGCTTTGATCGCGTAAGAAAAGAGGGGGGCATTATGCGCCGATTGGCAAATTTCATTGGGGGCGAGATGGTCGCTCCCCAGAGCGGCAAGTACGTCGAATTGATCAACCCCGGCACCGGAGAGCCCTTCGCCGAAATGCCCGTCTCGAACGCCGCCGACGTCGACGCCGCCGTCACCGCCGCCGCCGCGGCGTTCACCTCGTGGCGCCGCACGACACCCTCGCAGCGCAGTGTGGCGCTGCTCAAGATCGCCGACATTCTTGAAGCCAACGCCGTTCGTCTCGTCGACGTCGAAACCGAGAACTGCGGAAAGATCATCCCGCTCACGATGAGCGAAGAGATTCCGCCCATGATCGACCAGATTCGATTCTTCGCCGGTGCGGCGCGCCTCCTCGAGGGCCGTGGCGCCACCGAGTACATGGAGGGCATGACCAGTTACATCCGCCGCGAGCCCATTGGAGTGTGCGCGGCAGTGACGCCCTGGAACTACCCGTTACTCATGGCAGTGTGGAAGTGGGCGCCGGCGTTGGCCGCGGGCAACACGATGGTGATCAAGCCCGGCGACTCGACGCCGGCTTCGACATTGTTGATGGCCGAGTTGATGGCTGAAGTATTGCCCGCGGGCGTCTTCAACGTGGTCTGTGGCGACCGCGACACCGGTCGCGCATTGGTCGAGCATCCGACGCCCGCCATGATTTCGGTGACCGGTTCGGTTCGCGCGGGCATGGAAGTGGCGTCGTCGGCGTCCTCCACCCTGAAGCGAGTGCACCTGGAACTGGGCGGCAAAGCGCCGGTCGTGGTGTTTGACGACATCGACATCGCCGCGGCCGCCGAGGGCATTGCGATTGGCGGATTCTTCAACGCCGGTCAGGACTGCACCGCGGCGACGCGCGTGCTCGTCGCTCCCAAGGTCTACGGCGACTTCGTCGACGCGATCGCCGAGCAGGCCCGTAACACGGTAATCGGCCAGCGCGACAACGAGGAGGCTCTGTTCGGTCCGGTCAACAATGTGAACCAGCTCGATCGGGTGACGGGCATGTTGAGCCGCAAGCCGAGCCACGCCACCTTCGCCGCGGGCGGCCAACGCGTGGGTGACACCGGTTACTTCATCGCGCCCACGATCGTGGCCGATTTACAACAGGACGACGAGATGATTCAGACTGAAATCTTCGGTCCCGTGATCACCGTTCAAAAGTTCAGCGACGACGCCGAAGCCCTCGCGTGGGCCAACGGTGTGCAGTACGGACTCGCGTCGTCGGTGTGGACGAGCGACCACGGGCGCGCGATGCGCTTCACCCGCGACCTCGACTTCGGTTGCGTGTGGGTCAACACTCACATTCCCATCGTCGCCGAGATGCCCCACGGGGGATTCAAGCGTTCGGGATACGGCAAGGACCTCTCGGTGTACGGTTTCGAGGACTACACCCGTATCAAGCATGTCATGCACAACATCGAGTTCTAAAGGGCGGAAGTACCAGCCGGAATTGCTTTTCGACAGCAAAGGGGGATTTGTGTCAATTATGGAAGCTGAAGGACCGTTCGGTGTCCCGGTTCCCGAGGGGCAACACGACGCCACACTGAAGGCGGGTGAACTGAACCTTTTCGACTCGACTGCTGTCGCGGTGTCGTCGGTGGCGCCGACCTATTCATTGGCGACGGTTGCGGTTCTCCTCTTCGCCACCGCTGGCGTCGGATATTTCGGTCCCGCGATCATCGAGATCTCCTTCGTCCCCGTTCTCTTCATCGCCATTTCGTACTTCCACCTCAACCGACGTGACCCCGACTGTGGCGCGTCGTACTCGTGGCTCTCGAAGTTCATGAGCCCTTACATGGGGTGGTTCAACGGTTGGGTACAAGTCGTCACGTCGGCGCTGTTTTGCATCGTGGCGCCCGTCACCGCCGCTCAGAACACGCTGCAATTCTTTCAAGAGCAGAATTGGATTACCGTATCGCAGTTCAACAACCTTTGGCTCCAAGCTGTGGTGGCCGCCTTGTGGCTCGTCATCGTCACGGCGATCTGCATCCTGGGTATTCGCTATACGACGAACTTCCAGTGGGTCCTGGTGATCATCGAGTACGTATGCGTGATGGGCTTCTCGATCTGGGGCATCATCAAGGTCGCCGTCTCGCACCCCGCAGGCACGGTGGGATTTCACATGTCGTGGATCAATCCCCTCTCAATCAAGAGCTTCGGTGCGCTGTCGACTGGACTGGTGCTGGGAGTCTTCTTTTTCTGGGGATGGGACACGGCAGTGAATCTGAACGAGGAGTCTAAGAACTCCTCGAAGATTCCCGGTCAGGCCGGCATCATATCGATGTTCCTCTTGCTGTTGATCTTCGTCATGAACATCGTCGCCCTGCAGATGTGGGTCCCACAGAAGGAATTCATCAATCTCAGTAACTCGTCAAACCCGACGACGGTGATGCTTTACTTCGCTCAACACGCGGTCGGGCACTGGGCGTACTTCGTCATGTTGGCTGCGGTATTGAGCTCCACGGTCGCAACTACACAGACAACGTTGCTCCCCGCGGCGCGAATCACACTGTCGATGGCCCGTGACCGCGTATGGCCGCGTCTCTTCAAGGTGATCGACCCCAAGCGCCAGAACCCGATCGTCGGCACGCTCGTCATCGCCATCGTCTGTCTGCTGGGCATCTTCATCACCCAGGGCAACTCGTCGGTCAACAACGTCTTCGCCAAGATGGTGGGTGACGTCGGCGTGCTCATCGCCTTCTATTATGGTATGACGGGCATCACCTGCGCCTGGGCCTATCGACGGGTGGCGTTTCAAAAGTTCGGCTTCTTCTTCACCGGGTTCCTGCTCCCGCTGGCTGCGGGCATCGTGCTGTTGTGGGTCGGCTACCAGGTGGTGTCCCAGTCGGGCCTCACCTACAGCGTGCCGATCCTCATCACCTTCGCCCTCGGCATCCCACTGGTGATCCTGACCCGTTTCGTCACGAAGGGTAACTTCTTTAAGACGAAGATTGTCGTCTTCGACACGATCGAGCATGAACAAGAAGTTGGCTAAGCCAACAAAAGGATGAGTGATCAACGATGATCATCGGCGTACCCAAAGAAGTCAAGACGGACGAAAACCGCGTGGCACTGACCCCGGCGGGCGTACGTGAGTTCACCTCGGGTGGACACCAGGTCCTCATCGAGGCCGGCGCCGGCGTCGGCTCCTCCATCAGTGACGACGCGTACGTCGCCAACGGCGCCACCATCGTGGTCACCGCCGATGACGTGTGGGCCCACGCGGAGCTGGTCTTGAAGGTCAAGGAACCCATCGCCCCCGAGTACCATCGACTTTCTGCTCGCCCCAACCAGGTCCTCTTCACCTACTTGCATCTCGCGGCATCGCGCGAGTGCACCGACGCGCTCGTCGCGTCGAACAACGTGGCCATTGCGTATGAGACGGTTCGTTTGCGCGATAACTCGCTGCCGCTGCTCACCCCCATGAGCGAAGTTGCGGGCCGTATGGCGCCGATGATGGGCGCACACCACCTGATGCGTCCCGGTGGTGGACACGGCACATTGATCGGTGGCGTGCCCGGTGTGGCGCCGGCGAACGTCGTCGTCATTGGTGCGGGTGTGGCCGGACTCGCCGCCGCCACGGTGGCCGCGGGTATGCACGCCAACGTGAAGATTCTCGACCGTAACCTGGACCGTCTTCGCCAGGTGGACATTCACTTCGATGGTCGTGTCCAGACCATTGCGTCCTCCACGCTGTCGCTCGAGGAGGCCTGCCTCGACGCGGACATCGTCATTGGTGCGGTGCTGGTCGTAGGGGCCAAGGCGCCCAAGCTGGTGTCCAATGAGCTCGTCGCGCGGATGAAGGACGGTTCCGTTCTGGTGGACATCTCAGTTGACCAGGGTGGATGCTTTGAAGCGACGAGGGCGACCACTCACTCGAATCCGACGTTCGTCGTCAACGGCTGCGTCTTCTACTGCGTGGCCAACATGCCCGGCGCCGTGCCCTCGACGTCGACGCACGCACTCGCCAATGCGACGCTGCCCTACGCACTCGAACTCGCGCGCCACGGCTGGCGCGAGGCCGTCGTCGCTGACGACGCCCTCGCTGAAGGAGTGAACGTCGTCAACGGTGCCGTGACCTACGGACCCGTCGCCGAGGCCCTTGAGATGCCCTATACGCCGCTTCGCACGCTGCTCTAGTTCGCTTGGACCCAGGGGCAGTGGCGACAGCCGCTGTTACAGCACGTGCCTCGTTCGAGGTGGGCTTGGCGCGTCTGCACGATGAGCCCCGTCGAGGGATCGAGGTAGGTGCGTTCTCCCGCGGCGACCGCCGCGTCGTGGGCGGCGATGATCAGGGCGTAGTCCCGCCGCGCGGGATCAAGGCGAGACGGGTCCGGAAGGGACGAATCGCTCACGTGGTCTCGTCGGGCGCGGCGAGGAGGACCTTGCCGAACTTGCCGGGCTGGGCGAAGAAGCCGTAAGCGTTCTCGACGTCGTGGAAGGCGAAGGTCGCCGCGAGGGGGACGCGTATTTCACCCCGTCCCCACGGCCCCTCGAGCGCCTCGGTGGCGCGAGCGATGACGTCAGTCTTTTCTTCCATACTGCGCGAGCGCAGCGTGGAACCGGTGATCGTGGAGCGGGTACGCATGACGTTGAGCAGATCGACTTCGACGCGCGATCCGCCGCCCGCCACGCCGATCACGACGACTCGGGCGAAATTGGCCAGCCGGTCCTGGGCGAGAGCGAGGTGTGCCGCGCCCACGAGCTCGAGCACGACGTCGACGGGCTCGAGCGACGCCACCTCGTCAGTGGTGATCGTCTCGTCGGCGCCCATNNGAGATGACGTCGTTCGCGCCGAGGTCGCGCAGAATCTGGTGATGTGAAGACGAGCGGGTCACCGCGGTGACGTGGGCGCCGAGGAGTCGCCCGATCTGCACGGCGGCCGAACCCACACCGCCGCCGGCGCCCGAAACGAGCAGACGATTCCCCGACCGCAGGCGTCCCTGCGAGACGAGCGCGTCGTAGGCGGTGATGAAGGCCTCAGCGAAACCCCCGGCCTCGTTCATCGCCACGTCGTCGGGCACCGCAATGAGATGAGCGGCGGGCACCATAGTCCGCGTNNGACGCCGCGGCGTTGCATCAGGTCGGCGGCGTTGATACCGGCGAACTCCGTGGCGACGAGGACTTCGCCCTCGCCCGGCGACGGATCGGGGCGCTCTTCGATATGAAGCGAGTCGTGGTCAATGATGACGGCGTGCACGCCACTGAGACTACGTGAATGGTTCTCCCGCGCGACCGGTAATTTGGAGAACATGACTTTGTACACGATCCCCGTTCACACGCTCAGTGGCGAGCCCAGCTCGCTGGCGGCCTACGAGGGCCAGACGGTGCTCATCGTCAACGTCGCCTNNGAGCCCGGCACCGCCGAGGAGATTCAGACCTTTTGTTCCACCACCTATGGCGTGAACTTCCCGATTTTCGAAAAGATCGACGTGAATGGCGCGGAGCGTCACCCGATCTACGATCAACTGGTCGCCGACGCGGGCGCCGACGCTGAGGGCTACCTGGGCGACATCCGCTGGAACTTCGAGAAGTTCCTCGTCTCGCCCGACGGCTCCGTGCAACGCTTCGCCCCCCAGGTCACGCCCGACGATCCGACGATTATCGCCGCCATCGAGGCCGCGCTCGTTTAATCGAGAAGAGTGCGGCGCAGCTGCACGTAAGTCGGACGAAAACCCAAGGCGGACCACAGCGACGTTGCTTCGTCATTGTTGATGTGCCAGCGGACTTCGGCGAAGCGAAAGTCGTCGTTGATGGCGTCATTCAGGACGGTGTGCATCAGCATCGTGGCGAGACCGCGCCGACGAAACGCCGGATCGACGGCGAGGGAACCCACGTAGATCGTGTCCTCGAAGTTGCCGCGCAGCGGCGGAAGCGGAAAGGTGACGCACTGCGCCACCGGACGTTCGCCGACTTCCAACAAGTAGTAGCGACAATCAGGGTCATCGAGTATTTCCACGAGGTCCGCTTCGCTGGCTTCTCGTTGTTCGTCGGTGAGCGAGTCGAGCGCGACGCCCTGGGCCAGATCGATCAACGCGTCGAATGCGAGGGCCGTCTCGAGGTCCGCGCGCGTGCCCCGGCGAACGCCGTGTCCTGGGGGCCACGTGAAATCGAAGACCTCGCCGAACGCCAGCGCGCCGCGCACACTGACGAGGGAGTAGCCGCGCTCGATCCAGGCCTGAGTTCCGTTCCCCGCCAGCGCCCACACCAGGTGTGCGGTGGAATCCTGTTCGCGCCACTCGTGGTACGCCCATTCGCAGAGGTTGTCGAGTGCGTGCTCGGACTCGTAGGAGTAGCCGTCGGGTCCCGACCAGGTCTGGCGCCCGTGCAGGGGATCATCGAACGTCGCACCGTAGAGGTGTCCTCGAATGTGTCCATTGGAATCTTCGACCCAGACGGGACTCGCCGAGGTCGCGAGGGCCCACTCAAACTCGGGTCGCGAGAACTCATCCGAGACCAGCGGCTCGATTTTGGCGTCACGCGAGAGTTGGTCCGCGACTCGCTGGGCTATCGCGGCAGCGTCACTCTTAATTCCTCGACGTACCGGACTCACGAATTCCACGGTAGTTGTTGTGTCAAAGTATCGCTATGACTATTGAAGCGACGCTGTTCGACATGGACGGACTGCTGATCGACTCCGAGATTCTCTGGCACGAAGCCGAGGTCGAAATATTCGGTGCCTTGGGAGTCGACCTTGATGAAGCTACCGATCGCAGCACGAAGGGACTTTTCGTGGCCGAAGTCGTCGACTACTGGTACGGCCGCTACCCGTGGTCGGGACCGAGCAAGCCCCAAGTGGTGGACATGCTCCTGGCGCGCGTCGGCGAGCTCGTCGAGATCAAGGGCCATCTACTCCCCGGGGCGTTGCGGGCCATTGAGATGACGTCGTCACGGGGTCCCGTTGCTCTCGCGAGTTCCACTCCTCTCGCGCTGATCGAGCGGTGCCTCGCGCACTTCGGTCTGGGCGAGCGTTTCATTTCACTACATTCAGCGGAGTTCGAACCCTACGGCAAGCCCCACCCCGGCGTGTTCTTGAGCGCCGCGGCCGCCTTGGGCGTTGCACCTGATTGTTGCCTCGTCTTCGAGGATTCGTCCGCTGGCGTGCTCGCCGCCAAATCCGCCCGCATGACCGTGGTCGCCGTGCCCACCGCGTCGGACCGCGTACTGCCCGCCTTTGCTTTGGCGGACCTCGTCCTCGAGTCACTCGAGGATTTGAGTGAGGAGTGGCTCGACGAGCTCTTCGCGACCTCGCACGCCTGACGCCGACGGGGATCACCGTGCCCCATGGGTACGATGGACGGACCTAACTAAGGAGACACGTGTTTCGCCCGGTCAGCGCCGAACTTGATTTTGTAGCCATTGAAGAGGCCGAACTGGCCCGCTGGCGGGACCACAACGTCTTCGCGCGCACCCTGACGCAGCGAGAGGGTGGCGAACCGTGGGTCTTCTACGAGGGCCCACCCACCGCCAACGGCATGCCCGGGCTGCACCACGTGTGGGCGCGCGTCTACAAGGACTTGTTCTGTCGCTATCAGACCATGCAGGGCCACTTCGTCGCACGCCGCGCCGGCTGGGACACCCACGGCCTGCCCGTCGAAGTCCAGGTGGAGAAGCAACTGGGAATTTCGGGCAAGAAGGCCATCGAGGAGCAGGTGGGCATCGCAGAATTTAACCGGCTCTGTCGCGAGTCGGTCCTCACCTACGTCGGAGAGTTCGAGCGTCTCACGGAGCGCATCGGCTACTGGACTGACATGGAGCACGCGTATTACACCTTCCATCCTTCGTACATCGAGTCAGTCTGGTGGCAGTTACAGCAACTATTCGACCGCGGACTGCTTTACGAGGACCTGAAGGTCGTGCCCTACTGCCCGCGCTGTGGTACGGCTCTCTCGAGCCACGAACTCGGCCAACCTGGCGTCCACACCGACGAACTCGACGAGAGCGCCTTCGTTCGCTTGGCGATCCTCGACGCCGACTCGCACCGGGGGCTCAAGGGCGCAACGCACCTCGCGATATGGACGACGACGCCGTGGACCCTGCTCTCGAATGTCGCCGTCGCGGTCAATCCCGACATCACCTACGCAGTGGTCGACGGGCTCGTGGTGGCCGCGGAACTCGTGGAATCGGTGCTGGGCGACGGGGTCGCGATTGACGCGACCTTGACCGGCCAGGCACTACTCGGCGTGCACTACCAGCGGCCCTTTGATGACGTGCCCTTCCTCGACGGCGTCGACGCGTGTTACGTCGTCGCCGCCGAATACGTCAACACCGACGACGGTACGGGTCTGGTGCACCAGTCACCCGCCTTCGGTGAAGTCGACCGACTGGTGGGTCGCGCTAATGGGCTGCCCACTCTCAATCCCGTCGGTGCCGACGGCACCTTCACCAGTGAAGTTCCCTGGCTCGAGGGACGCGACGTGCGTGAGACCAACCACGACATCAATGACGAACTTGAGCGTCGCGGACTTCTCATTCGCCGCATGGACTACACCCACGCCCTGCCGCACTGCTGGCGATGTGGCACCACGCTGATCTACTGGGGAAAGCCCAGCTGGTACATCGCCACCAGTCAATTCAAGGACCAGTTGCTCGCCGAGAACGCGACGATCGATTGGCACCCCGGACACATTCGCGAGGGACGAATGGGCGAGTGGCTGGCCAACAACGTGGACTGGGCCCTCTCGCGCGACCGCTTCTGGGGAACGCCGTTGCCAATTTGGCGTTGTGCGGAGAACCACCTCACGTGCGTGGGCTCACGCGCCGAACTGTCGGAACTGACCGGCCGTGACCTGAGCGAGCTCGATCCGCATCGTCCCGCCATTGACGACGTCGTGGTGCCCTGTCGCACGTGTAGTGCCGACGCCCGACGCGTCGAACCAGTGATTGACGCCTGGTTCGACTCGGGCGCCATGCCCGCGGCGCAGGTGGGCTTCCCGCACGTGCCCGCAAGTGCCGATGCCATGCAGTTCCCGGCGCAGTTGATCGTCGAGGCGATCGACCAGACGCGCGGCTGGTTCTATTCGCTCCTCGCAGTCAACACGCTGGTCTTTGGGGCGAAACCCTACGAACACGTCCTGTGCCTCGGCCACATCGTGGACGAAAACGGCAAGAAGATGAGCAAGTCCCAGGGCAATGTCATCGACCCCTGGGAAGTGCTCAACACCCGCGGTGCCGACGCGCTGCGCTGGTGGATGTTCTCTCAGGGTTCGCCCTGGACGTCGACGCGCGCGAGCCTCGGGGCGATTGACGCGTCGTTGCGCGACACGCTCGCGACGCTCTGGAACACCTTCAGTTTCTTCACGACGTACGCCTCGCTCAATGAATTCGACCCACTCGACCCCGAAATTCCCGTCTCCCCCGAGCGGCCGGCGATCGATCGCTGGATCTTGTCACGACTCGAAGACGTCACCGCGACGATGACCGCCGCCCTCGAGGGGTACGAGCCGCTCTCGGGTACCGACGCCTTCTCCGCACTGATCGACGACCTGTCCAACTGGTACGTACGGCGCAGCCGGCGTCGATTCTGGCGCACCGACCCGCGCACGCCGCGATCGGATTCCCTGGCGGCTCAGGCCACGCTGCTCGAGGTACTCCAGCGCATCACTCTGTTGCTGGCGCCATTCTGCCCCTTCATCGCCGAGCGTCTGTATCGGGGACTCTTCGGCGTGAGCGACGACGATTCGGTGCACCTGGCCGACTGGCCCCTCGCGAGGGTCGAACGCCGCGACGAGGAACTCGAGGCGTCGATGGACGTGGCGAGACGGCTGACCTCGCTGGGTCGTGCGGCGCGAGCCGACGCCGGCATCAAGGTGCGCCAGCCCCTGTCGCGCGCGCTGGTCTTCCTGCCCTCGGGCGTGACGATGCCGCCGGCGGGAATCGTCGAGGACGAACTGAACGTCGATGAACTCGAATATGGATCGGAACTCGCCGAGGTACTGAGTTTTGAGTTGGTGCCCAACTTCCGCAACGTCGGACCCCGACTGGGCGAAGCCGTCAAGGAACTCAAGCCCGCCTTGGCGGTCTTTGACTCCGTGGCCGCGGCGGCGTTGCTCGAGGCGGGCCAGAGCATCGCGATCACGTTGTCGACGGGCGTGTTCGAACTCGGTGTCGAGGACGTGGAGCTGCGCGTCAAGAGCCAGGCCGGTTTCGCCGTCTCGCGTGAGGGGGGGGAAGTCATCGCGCTCGATCTCACCTTGAACGACGATCTCTTGCGGCGGGGTTACCTGCGTGACGTCGTGCGTCAGGTCCAGGACCTGCGAAAGAACTCCGGCCTCGACGTGGCTGATCGCATCGTGCTGCACGTCACGGGACTCGATGACCTGGGTGACGGCTTTGACACGTTGGCGAGCGAGGTGCTCGCGACGGAGATTACTTCGGGCGTCGGCGAGGGTACCGGCACGGTGCTGGAACTCGATGATGATCGCGTGGCGCTCGCGTGGATCGCCAAAGCTTGACGCCGTGCGTGCGGCGCCTAGCGAGACTNNTCGTCGAGGCGAACATTGCCCTGGGGTGTGATGGCGACGTGAATCGCGCGTCGGTCCGAGGGGCAGAGCTGGCGCTCGACGAGACCGGCTTCTTCGAGTCGGTCGATCAAACGGGTGGTGCCACCCGTGGAGTGCACGATGGCGTCAGCGACTTTGTTCATCTTGAGTCGGCCCTCGGGTTCACGGCGCAGTTGAAGCAGTACTTCGAACCACGCGTGGGGCATGTCGCAGTTCTCCTCGAGTCGGACGCCGAAACTCCTGGACAAGCGGGCGTTGGTGTCCCGCAACAGGGAGAAGAGGGTCACCCGCTCGTCACTCGAGGGACACAACGCGCTCACCGGGATCAATGCTTCCATGGTAAATATATTAGCACTTAATTGTTTTCACAGTTATTGCTTGACAAATAATTGCATATGCAACTATACTGGGAGTCACACAGTTCCGTGTACGAATTAAGGAGAAATCAAAATGAGTAACTTCCCCGCTGTCGGCGTCTACGCCGTGGACTCGGTCCATTCGACCATTAGCTTCGTCGCCCGCCACTTGGTCGTCTCCAAGGTCCGTGGCCGTTTTGCCGAGTTTGAGGGCACCATCACCATTGGTGACACCCTCGAGACCTCGTCGGTCGTCGCGACCGCTCAGGCCGCCAGCATCACCACCGACAACGAGATGCGCGATGGCCANNTGACCATTCGTGACGTGACCAAGTCCGTCACCTTCGACCTGGAATTCACGGGCGAGGGCGTGTCAATGGTCCCCGGTGGATCGGTCATCGGCTTTGAAGCCAAGGCCGAGATTGACCGCCGTGACTTCAACGTCAACTTTGCGGGCTCCTTGGAGAACGGCACCGTTGTCGTGAGCAACAAGATCGTCATCGAGCTCAACGTCGAGGCCGCCAGTCTGGTGAACGCCGAGGCATCGGCCCAGTCCTAAGCAGAACCTAGTAGTGAACGCAGCGCCGGGGCGNNGGCGCTGCGTTCACTACGATGTGTTCGTGAGCGAGCAGCCAACTTCCAAAGGTCGCGGGATGAAGTCCACCTTGGGCGTGTTGGGTGCCCTGGCCACCATTGTCTCGGTGTGGTGGTTCGCGTTGCGTCCTCGTCGGCATCGCGACTGACTCAACTTCACCACTAGCCTCTCGTCATGGCGTCTGCATCGTTCGCGCCCCTGCGCCACCGCAGTTTCGCCCTGGCCCTCGGCTCAAATTTCATCTCCTCGACGGGAACCTGGATGCAGAGCGTCGCTCTGGGCGTCTACCTCACCGTCACGACCCACAACGCCGTGTGGCTGGGTCTACTCACCGTTGCCGCGTGGTTCCCGGCACTGATTGGTTCGCCCCTGGGCGGGGTGATGGCGGACCGTTTTTCGCGTCAGCGTTGGATTCAGTTCAACAATCTCGCCCAGGCCATGGCCGCGAGTGCGCTGGCCATTGCCGAACTGACCCACCACCTGTCCGCACCACTCGCGTGCTATCTCGCGGTCGCCGAAGGTTTCTGCAGTTCCGCTTCCTGGGCGGCGTGGCAGTCACTGCTGCCCGATTTGGTCGAACACGACGAAGTACTCGCCGCGGTGTCGCTCGGCTCCGCGCAGTTCAACCTCGGACGCATTCTCGGTCCGGTGCTGGCCGCGTTCACCCTGGCGATCGGCAATCCCGGCTGGTGTTTCGTCGCCAACGCGGTCTCTTTCATCATCGTGGTGATCGCCTTCTCCTTCGTGCAAAGCGCCCCGCGCCCCCGGGCGACGGGCCGTCTCGCCCTGGTGGGCGACACCCTGGTCGGGATGCGCGTCGCGTGGCACTCTCGAGGGTGTCGTAACGCCATCATCGCGGTGGGCACGGTGGCCCTCTTCATCAGTCCCTTCATCACGCTGGTGCCCGAAATGGCGATTGACGTTCTGCACTCGGGCAAGGTGGGCACCTCCTGGCTCGTCACCGCCCAGGGAGTGGGTGCGGTGATTGGCGCCCTCACCTTGCCCGCTATCGCCCGGCGCACCTCGCGATTGGCGGTGCTGCGTGGCTCCGTGTTCGCAATGGCTTTCGCCGACGGGCTGTACTCCTACGCGCCGAACCTGGTCCTCTCGGCCCTGGCGTTGGTGGTGTTGGGCGGTTCCTACGTCGGGACCTTGACGGGACTCAACACCTCGGTCCAGCTCCACGCTCCCGCGAAGGAGCGCTCGCGCATCCTGTCGCTCTACGTGTTGTCGCTCTCGCTCTTCTATCCCATCGGGGCTCTCACGCAGGCCACGTTGGCGCACCACTTCGGCCTTCGCCTGGTCTCGCTGGTCGCGGCGCTGGCCTTTGGTGCGGTCCTGGCGCTCCTGAGTTTTTTTCGCCCCCGCTACTGGCGCGAAATGGCCTCGGACCCGTCGCAATTGGTGGTTTCCGTGGCAGACTAGGGCCATGACCTTCACTGCCATCAATCCCACCACCGAAGCCGTCGTCGGTAAGTACGAGTTTCACGACGACGCCTACATCGACGCCGCCCTCGCCACCGCTCACGCGGCGTTCTTGAACTGGAAGACGACGCCGTTCGCCGAGCGTGCCGAGTTGATGAACCGCGTCGCGGAACTGCTCGAGAGCGAGATCCCCGTGGCCGCGGCGTTGATGACGAGTGAGATGGGCAAGACCTTCGCCGCCGCCAAGGGCGAGGCCTCGAAGTGTGCGCTCACCATGCGCTACTACGCCGAGCGGGCCGAGGGCATGCTCGGCGAAGAGATCATCAAGACCCACGCTTCTAAGAGCGGCATTCGTTACGAGCCGCTGGGACCGTTGCTCGCGATCATGCCCTGGAACTTCCCCCTCTGGCAGATCATCCGCGTCGCGGTGCCCAACATGATGGCGGGTAACCCGATGGTCTTGAAGCACTCTTCGAGCGTGCCGGGTTGCGCGCAGTACATCGAGAACCTCTTCTTGAGGGCCGGTTTCCCCCAGGGCCTCTTCACCAATCTCTTCGTCGAGTCGCGGCGCATCGAGTCGGTAATCGGCGACCCGCGGATCGCCGCAGTGACGCTGACCGGTGGTGAGGCCGCCGGCCGTTCAGTGGCTGCGCTGGCGGGCAAGCACTTGAAGAAGTGCGTCCTCGAGCTCGGTGGCTCGGACCCCTTCATCGTGGCCAAGTCGGCCGACCTCGACCAGACGGTGCCGCTCGCGGTGACCGCTCGTCTGCAGAATAACGGCCAGGCCTGCATCTGCGCCAAGCGTTTCATCGTGGTGCGCGACGTGGCCGACGAATTCATCGCACGCTTCTCCGCCGCCATGGCCGTGGCACCGGTCGGCGACCCGATGGACCCCTCGACGGTGCTCGGACCCCTCGCCAATGAAGCCCAGTTCAACACGCTGAGCAAGCAAGTCTCAGAATCCATTGCCCAGGGCGCCGTGGCGGCGACGGGCGGAACACCTCTGGACGGACCGGGGTATTTCTTCGCGCCGACGGTGCTGGTTGACGTTCCCGAGACCGCGCCCGCCGGCAACGAGGAGCTCTTTGGCCCCGTGGCGGTCGTGCACGTGGTGGACGACCTCGACGAGGCCATCCGCTACGCCAATGACACTCCGTGGGGACTCTCGGGCTCGGTGTGGGCGACGGACCCCGCGGAGATCGAGCAAGTCATCGCCGGACTCGACGTGGGCATCATCTTCGCTAACGCCGTCGTCGCTTCGATGCCCGAACTGCCCTTCGGTGGCGTCAAGGCCTCGGGCTACGGACGTGAGCTCGGCGTCGCGGGCGTGCGCGAGTTCACCAACGTGAAGTCGTTCTTTATCGCGTGAGTCAGTACTACTTCGATCACGCGGCCTCCGCGCCGCGTCGAGACGAAGTGACCGAGGCCATGGCCCCGTGGATGCACGGCGTCGTGGGCAATCCCTCGGGCAGCCATCGTGCGGCGCGCGACGCCCGTCGCGCAGTCGAAGAGGCGCGCGACGTCGTGGCGTCCTTCGTCGGGGCCAAACCCGGCGGGGTGATCTTCACCGCCGGCGGAACCGAGTCGTGCACCCTGGCGGTCGCCGGCGTCGCCCACTCGCACCGGCGTTCGCACGAACGCACCACCCTGGTGGTGTCCTGCATCGAACACCACGCCGTCCTCGACGCCGCGCGCATGATGGCGGCCGACTTCGCGTCAGTAGAGATGTGCGAGATCGGTGTTGACGCCGATGGCGTCCTCGACGTCGCGGCGCTGCACGACGCCCTTGATGACACGGTCGCGCTGATCAGCGTGATGGCCGCCAACAACGAGACCGGCGTGCTCCAACCCCTCGACGCGGTCGCCGCCGCGGTGCGCGGTCGAGGTCCCGGGCACATCGTCACCCACACTGATGCCGTTGCCGCGGCGCCCTGGCTCGACTTGTCGCACTACACCGCGGGCATCGACGCGCTGTCGCTGTGCGGACACAAACTCGGCGGACCCGTCAACAGTGGTGCGCTCATTCTTCGCCGCGACGTCGCCCTCGACGCGATGATGCCCGGCGGCGGCCAGGAGCGCGGACGTCGCGGGGGCACCGTCGACGTCGCCGCGTGCGTGGGACTCGCCGCCGCGACCCGCTGCGTCGACGCCGAGCGCCTGGCCGGACACCACCGGGTGCGCGAACACCAGCGACGACTGCGCGAGGAGTTGGCGCAGTTGCCCGGTGCGCGTATCACCGCCGAGAGTGCGTCCAATGTCCCCGGCACCGTGCACGCTACCTTTGAGGGAATCGCCAGCGACGAGCTCTTATTCCTACTCGACCAGGCGGGTGTGTGCGCGTCAGCGGCGTCGAGTTGTTCGAGTGGTGCCGCCGTGTCGAGCCACGTGCTGGCGGCGATGGGAGTCACGCCCGAGCGAGCGAAGGGATCGTTGCGCCTGACCATGGGGCACGAGACCAGCGACGACGACGTCACGGCGGTCATCTCGGCGGTAGCGCGGGCGGTCCACCGGCTGGCCGACGAGTCAAGCCCGCGAGGTTAACTGGCAGACTGGGACGATGAAAGTCCTCGTGGCGATGAGTGGTGGCGTTGATTCGTCGGTGGCGGCTGCCCTGTTGGGGGAGGCGGGTCACGAGGTCGTCGGCGCCACCTTGAAGCTCTGGGGCGGCGCGTCGGACTCGGGTTGCTGCTCGGTCGCTGACGTCGATGACGCGCGCCGCGTCGCCCAGACCCTCGGCATCGATCACCACGTTTTCAACTACACCGAAGAGTTCGAGACCCACGTCGTCGCCCCCTTTGTCGAGGGACACGCCCGGGGAATGTCGCCCAATCCCTGCATCGAGTGCAACCGCCACATCAAGTTCGACCTCCTCTTCGAACGCGCCGAGCGCCTCGGCTTCGACGCGGTCGCCACGGGACACCACGCTCAAGTCCAGTGGCGCGACGGCGAGGCTCTCTTGACCCGTGGGGCGGACTCGGCCAAGGATCAGAGCTACGTGCTCGGATATTTGCAGTCGGCTCAGCTCGAGCGTCTGTTGTTGCCCATCGGGGGAATGAACAAGAGCGAGGTGCGCGCCCACGCCGAACGGGTGGGGCTGCGCACGTGGGACAAGCCCGACTCTCAAGACGTCTGTTTCATCGAGGCCTCCCAGGGCCGCGAGGTGTTCCTTCGTTCACGCATTCCCCTGTCGAGCGCCGAACTCGTGGACCGCGTGAGCGGCGAGGTGGTAGGCCACACCGACGCGGCGGAGTTGATGACCGTTGGTCAGCGCCGCGGGGTCCTGCCCGGGCGCGACGGCGAGAGGCGCTTCGTCGCCCAGGTCGACCTGGCGGCTGGCCGCGTCGTGGTCGGTCGCCTCGACGACGTCATGGTGACGTCGCTGCGTTTGAATGAGGACTCCGTGACCTTCGCGCGTGACGCGCTGAGCCCGGGAGCCGACGTCTGGGCCCAGTGGAGCGCTCACGGTCAGCCCCGCCAGGCGACCCTGCGCTACGACGTCGACTGGTCGCTTGATCTGGCCGAAGCGGCCCGACCGGTCGCGGCGGGTCAGACCGTGGTTTTCTATTCGCTGAACGATCCCACGGTGGTCGAGGGCGCCGCCCTCGTGGCGCGATGAGTTCGCCGGCGACCCGCGCCGACGAATTGCGCGAGCTCATCACCCGTCACTCCGAGGCCTACTTCATCCACGACGAACCAGTCGTTCCCGACGCCGACTACGACGCCCTGGTGCGCGAGCTGCGTGAACTCGAGGGCGCGCACCCGGAACTGGCGAGCGAGGACAGTCAGCGCGTGGGCGCCCCGGCGTCGACGGTATTCTCTCCCGTGCGCCACGGCGAAGTGATGCTGAGTCTCGACAATGTCTTTGACGTCGAAGAACTGCGCGCGTGGAGTCAGCGGGTGGTCAAGGGTCTCGCCTCGACCTCGCCGCTGGCGTTCTCCGTCGAGCCCAAGATCGACGGTCTGGCGCTCTCGATCACCTATTTCGACGGACAATTAGTGCAGGCCGCGACGCGCGGCGATGGTCGCGTGGGCGAGGACGTCACCGACAATGTCCGCACCATTGCGAACGTGCCGCAGGTACTTCGTGGTGCGCGTGGCACCTTCGAGATTCGCGGTGAGGTCTTCTTGGCCAAGGCGGATTTCGAGACGCTCAACGAGACCCAGCGCGCTCGCGGCGCCAAGGTCTTCGCCAATCCCCGCAACGCGGCGGCGGGCTCGCTACGTCAAAAGGACCCCGCGGTGTCCGCGTCGCGCCCGTTGTCGTTTCTGGCCTATCAACTAGTCGACCGTGACACGACGCTCTCGCTCACTACGCACCGGGCCACGCTCGATCTGCTCGCTACCTGGGGCTTCCTAGTGGCCCCCGAAACCCTGGTCGTGACCGGGGTCGACGACATGATTGGCCGCAGTACGTGGTTCGAGGTGCACCGCCACGATCTCACCTACGACATCGACGGCACCGTCATCAAACTCGACGACTTGGCGAGTCGCGCCGCGTTGGGTTCGACCAGTCGCGCCCCGCGCTGGGCTGTCGCGCGTAAGTTCGCGCCCGAGGAGCGCACGACGCGGCTGAAGAGCATCGAGGTATCGATTGGGCGTACGGGACGCGCCACCCCCTACGCCGTGCTCGAGCCCGTGCTGGTGGCCGGCTCGCGGGTGGCGATGGCGACCCTGCACAACGAGGACCAGGTCCGAGAGAAGGACGTGCGGCCCGGCGACCTCGTGATCGTGCGCAAGGCCGGCGACGTCATTCCCGAAGTCGTGGGTGCCGTCGTGGTGCGGGGCGAGGAGCGCGTCGCTCCCTGGATCTTCCCCACGACCTGTCCCGACTGCGGTGGCGAACTGCGGCGCCGCGACGAGCAGAGCGACACCTACTGCGTGAACCCGGCCTGCCCGGCTCAGCAGATGCAAAAGATCGTCCACTTCGCCTCGCGTGGAGCGCTCGACATCGAGGGACTCGGTGAGCAGCGCGTCATGCAGTTGTTGGCCGAGGGACTCATTGGCGACGTGGCTGACCTCTTCACCCTGGATCCCGAGATCCTGGCGCGGCTCGAAGGATTCGGCGAACTCTCGGCCAACGCCCTGGTGAAGGCCATCGACACCGCGAGGACCGCGACCCTCAGCCGGATACTGGTGGGACTCGGTATTCGCCACGTCGGACCGGTCGCGGCGCGTGAGCTCGCCCAGCGCTTCGTCACGTACGAGGCGCTCGCCGCGGCGCCACTCGAAGACCTCGAAGCCGTCGAAGGCATCGGCCCGGTCATTGCCCAATCGGTCTACGAGTACGCCCGCGATGACGAGGCCCGCGACCGAATGGTGAAGATGAAAGTCGCCGGCGTCGCACTTGTGCAGCCCGTGGTGCTCGCCACGATCGAGGCCACCTTGAGCGGACGCGCGGTCGTGGTGACCGGGGCGGTCGAGGGATATTCTCGCGACGAGGCCACCGCGGCCGTCCAGGCCCGTGGGGGCACGTCGCCGGGATCGGTGTCGACCAAGACATACTGCGTCGTGGTGGGCGAAGCGCCCGGCGCGTCCAAGGTAACCAAGGCCCGCGACGCGGGTGTGCCTATGATTGCGGCATCGGGTTTCGAGGAACTCCTGATGACGGGAACGTGGTCGGCTACCCTCGAGTAAGCAACGAATTAGTTGAGGTCCGCTCATGATGCCATCGTCTTTCGCCCCCGGGCACGAGTTCGCGGGGCGCTATCGGCTGATTGAACTGCTGGGGGTGGGTCATACCGTTGAGGCGTATCGCGCCGACGACCTGACGCTGCAGCGCGAAGTCGTCATCAAAGTGCTGAACGCCAATCTGGCTTCCCACGAGGAAGTGCGCCGCGCTTTTCGTGATCAGATCATCCAGACCGCGATTTTTCGCCATCCCCACATCGCGCGCGTCTACGACGGGGGCCAGCAGGCGGGTTCCATTTTCATGGTGAGCGAATACCTGAACGGCGGGTCGCTCGAGGATATTCTGCGCTCGGGTCAAGTATTGAGCGTGGAGGAGACCGCGCGGCTCGGCCGCGATGTCGCTTCGGCGTTGGCCTACCTGCACGAGCACGGCATCGTGCATGGTGAACTCTCGCCGAACAAGATTCTCTTCGACGCGTCCGGCCACGCGCGCGTGTCCGACGTCGCTCTGACGGGGCTCGCGGGTCCGCATCGTCACTTCACGACTCGCGACGACGTGCGTTACTTCTCGCCCGAACAGGCCCGCGGCGACATCGCGACGGCGGCCTCGGACGTCTACGCGCTCGGACTCATCCTCTTCGAGACCGCGACGGGAGCGACCCCCTTCGAAGGCGCGACCGCCGAATCGATGTTGCGCGAACGACTATTGGGTCCCTTGCCGTCGCGACCGGAACTGGGCGGCCTCGACATCGTCCTCGCCCAGGCGACCGTGCCTGACGCACTGGTGCGCCTCACCGCCGAAGAACTGACCCAACGTCTGTCGGGCGTGGTGTCCGACAACGGACCGTTCCTCAAGTACGACGAGCCCACACCCTCACTCCTCGGAAGTTTCGCCCCGGCCGAGCCTCGCCAGTCGGTGGGTTTTCGCCCGCCCTCGCCGGGCCAGATCGTCTCCTCGCCACGTTCGTCGGCCACTTTCGGCCAGTCGCCCGGCCCCCGCCACCGCGCACCGCCGCGACGCTCCAATCCCGGGGCCTTCGAAGACCTGTCACCCTTCAGTGCCGGTCGGCGCCGACCGGTGTATCTCGCCGCGGCGGTGCTAGTGATTCTGCTCGCCGTCGGCGGAGGATTCGCCTGGAAGCTCGGTTACCTCACGACGAAGCACAACGCTCCGAGTGTGTACGGCCTGACCTTGGCCGAGGCCTCGACGTTGGTGAAGAACGACGGACTGAAGTTGAGCGTCACCAAACACGTCGCCTCGGCGACCATCAAGGCGGGCGCCATCGTGAGTCAGACGCCCGCGGCCGGCACCAGTGTGTCGGGTGGTTCGACCCTGTCAGTCACCCTGTCGAGCGGGCCGCCACCCGTGCTGGAAACGGTCCCGACGAACATCTTGGGCATGAGTTGCGCGGCGGCCACGACCGCGTTGGCCGCCCTGCACGTCACGGCCACCTGTCCGACGACGTCCAGCATCGCCAGTTCAACGGTCGCCACGGGACTCGTCGCTGGTTGGCTCTCGGGCATCACGAAGAATCCGGGTTCGGTCCCCCAGGGTTCGTCGCTGATCCTCGAGACGTCCTCGGGCCCGCTCGCCACCACCACGACGTCGACGACCACCACGACGGTGCCTGGTACGTCGACTACGACGCCGACCACGACGTCGACCACCACGCCCACGACCACCACGCCCACGACCACCACGACGCTGCACCCCACGAGTTTGGCGATGCCCAATTTGACGGGCATGGATCCCGCGCAGGTCTATACCGCCCTGAAGGCGGCGGGCCTGTTCTACTCGACCAAGGGACCCGGTGCGGGGACGGCGACCACTGCGGGGACGTGGACGAAGGTGGTGTCGACCATTCCGGCGGCGGGCACCATGGTGCCCTATAAATCAACGGTGACGTTGAATGTCACCAAGTAGTCGCTGCGAACTCTGTCACGCCGCCTCGATCACCACTCGCTACTACGAAGATGACGAGTGCTGGATCGCCGACTGCTTGATCTGTCGAGTACCAATGGTGGTCTGGCGGGTGCACCATCCTTCGCCCCCCCAGGACGTTCGCGCGCTGCTTGTCGACAGCCTCGCCCCGGTAGCGGATCAGTTCTTCGAGGGTCGTGGCTGGTACTACGACGACCACATGCGCAAGATTCCCGATCACTACCACGGCCACGCGCGGGTGCGCTAGCCCCGTTAAGGGCGGCTGCGCCAAAAGGTAGTCTGGAGCCCTATGACTGACGTAGTGATACCCGGCGGTGAGCCGTACTTTTCGCCGGGGGGACCCCTGGGAGTATTGCTCCTGCACGGTTTTACCAGCACGACGTCCACCGTGCTCGATCTCGCCCGGCGTTGTGCGGCGGCGGGATACACGGTGTCGGCCCCCCGATTGCCGGGTCACGGTACGTCGGTCGACGACCTGATGACGACGGGCTGGGACGACTGGAGCGCCGCCGCCGAGGCGGCCTACGACGAATTGACCGCGACCTGTGAGCGGGTGGCGATCGTCGGCCTCTCGATGGGCGGAACGCTGGCCGTACACGTTGCCTCCTTGCGGCCCGACGTGGCGGCGTTCGTCTTTATCAATCCCTACGTCAAGCACCAGGGTGTGGAGTGGGACGAGTTGGCCCAGACCATGCTGGACGCTGGCGTCTTCACCTACGACTCCATTGGTTCTGACGTCAAGAAGGAGGGCGTGCTCGAGACGTCCTACGCCCAGACGCCCATTGCGCCGGCCCTCACTCTGCTCGAAGCGGTCAAGATCGTGAACGCCAATCTGGGCACGATCACCGCGCCGAGCCTGCTGCTCAACAGCACCGAAGACCACGTGGTCGAGGTGGACAACGGCGATGAACTGGTGAAGAAGTCCAATGGCCCGGTCGAACGAATCTGGCTCGACAACTCGTTCCACGTCGCCACCCTCGACAACGACCACGAGCTCATTGAGTCCGCTGCTCTGGCGTTCCTGTCGGGACACCTCGGTCGATGAGCGACGCCATTTCTCGCGACGAGGTCGCCAAGGTCGCGCGCCTCGCCCGTTTGATCTTGAGTGACACCGAACTCGATATCTACACCGAGCAGCTCGGCCTGATTCTCGAGCACGCCCGCGACATGAATTCCCTGGACTTGGCGGACGTGATTCCCACGGCCCACCCCTTCGGCGTCACGAACGTGGTGCGCGAGGACGTCGTCACCCCCAGCCTCGACCGTGACACCGTGCTCGCGATGGCGCCCGACGCGCAGGATCACCGTTTCGCGGTTCCGCGCATTCTCGGCGAGGCACCGTGAAGAGCGCCACTCAGATCGCCGCCGACGTCCGTTCGGGCGCGTCCAGTGCCGCGGCGGAACTCGAGCGAACCCTCTCGGTGATCGCCGAGCGCAACGAGGAGCTCAACGTCTTCTTGCACGTCGATATCGATGGCGCACGCGCCGCGGCGGCCGACGTCGATGCGCGCATCGCCAATGGCGACAATGTTGGACCGCTCGCCGGCGTACCCATCGCCATCAAGGACAACCTCTGTCAGGTGGGCATCCCCACCACGTGCTCGTCCAAGATATTGGAGGGCTGGCGTCCGCCCTACAACGCCACGGTCATCGAGCGCATCGTCGCGGCCGGCGCGGTGCCCGTGGGCAAGACCAACCTGGACGAGTTCGCGATGGGTTCCTCCACCGAGAACTCGGCCTTCGGGCCCTCGCGCAACCCGCTGGACCCCACGCGCGTGCCCGGTGGCTCCTCGGGCGGTTCGGCCGCCGCCGTGGCCTCGAACATGACGTCACTCTCGCTGGGTTCGGACACCGGCGGTTCGATTCGTCAACCCGCCGCCCTCTGCGGACTGGTGGGCGTCAAGCCCACCTACGGACTCGTCTCGCGCTACGGCTTGATCGCCTTCGCCAGTTCCCTCGATCAGATCGGTCCCTTCTCCAAGACGGTGGCCGACTCGGCGTTACTACTCGAAGTGCTGGCCGGACACGACCCCAAGGACTCGACGTCGTTACCCGAGGCGAGCCCGTCACTGGTCGCGCACGTGAATGACGGCGTGGCCGGACAGAGGATCGGACTCGTGCGCGAACTCTTCGACGGCGCCGACGAGAGCGTGGTCACGGCCGTGCGCGCCGCCGCGGCCGCGTTGCGCGAAGCGGGCGCGAAGATCGTCGACCTGTCGATCCCTGAACTGGAGCTCACGTTGAGCGCCTACTACCTCATCGCTCCGGCGGAAGCCTCGTCGAACCTGGCCCGCTACGACGGCGTGCGCTACGGACTGCGCGTGAAGGCCGACGACGTCACCGCGATGATGGAGGCCACGCGCACCGCCGGTTTTGGCGCCGAGGTGAAGCGGCGCATCATGCTCGGGACCTACGCCTTGTCGGCGGGCTACTACGACGCCTACTACGGCCAAGCCCTTAAGGTCCGCACGCTGACCATCAACGCCTTCGCGCGCGCTTACGAGCAAGTGGACCTGTTGCTCGGCGCGACGACGCCGAGCGTCGCCTTCAAGTTCGGTGCCAAGACGGCCGACCCGATGGCGATGTACCTCAACGACGTCTTCACGATCCCCACCAATCTGGCCGGCGACCCCGCGTTGTCCGTGCCGTTCACCACGGGCGAAGAAGGCTTGCCCATCGGTGTGCAACTGCTCGGACCCGGACGCAGCGAGGCGCGGCTCTTCGCCGCCGCGCGCGTGCTCGAGATCGCGGACGGTCGCCCGTGACGCTGCCCGACGACTGGGAGATGGTGGTAGGACTCGAGGTTCACACCGAACTCTTGACCAAGTCCAAGCTGTTCTGCGGTTGCCAGAACCATTTTGGCTCTGAGCCCAACACCAACATCTGTCCGGTGTGCCTGGGTCTGCCCGGATCGCTGCCGGTGCTGAACCGCGAGGCGGTCGACTTCGCGATGCGCATCGGTATGGCGCTGCACTCCACCATCGCGCCCTCGACCTTTCACCGCAAGAACTACTTCTACCCGGACCAGTCCAAGGACTACCAGATCTCCCAGTACGACCTGCCGATCAACTCGGGGGGCTACCTCGACCTGCCCGACGGCAGCCGCGTCTCGATCGAGCGCGCCCACATGGAAGAGGACACCGGCAAGTCCACGCACCTCGGCGGCTCGGGCCGACTCGCCGGGGCCGACTCGTCGCTGGTGGACTACAACCGCTGCGGCGTGCCGCTCGTGGAAATCGTCTCGGGTCCCGATATCCGTTCTTCGGCCCAAGCGCGCACCTACGCCGCTGAACTGCGCGGCATCCTGATCGCCACCGGCGCCTCCGACGGTCGACTCGAGGAGGGTTCGATGCGCTTCGACGCCAACGTGTCGGTGCGCCGCAGCGGACAACCCTTCGGCACGCGCTGCGAGATCAAGAACCTCAACTCACTGCGCAGTCTGCAACGCGCCATCGAGTACGAGGCGCTACGACAAGTCGAACTTCTCGAAGGGGGGGGCGTCGTACGCCAAGAGACGCGCCACTGGGACGAGAACCTCGGCGAGACCTCGACCCTGCGGGTCAAGGAAGATGCCGACGACTATCGCTACTTCCGCGACCCCGACCTCGTGGACCTGGCCCCAGATCAGGCCTGGCAGGACCGAGTGCGCGCGGCGTTGTCGCCCATGCCAGCCCAGCGGCGCGGCGAGGTCGTGGCGCTGCTTCGTGAGCCCAGTGACGCGCAGCTCGACGCCGTGGAAGTGGTGATTGACCTCGGCCTCGAGAAGTACGTCCACGCCGTCGCCGACGCGTCCGGTGACGCCGGGCTCGCCGTCGCGCGGGTGGCCAATGAACTCGCCGCTGACGTCGATCACGTGGCCAACCTATCGACTGAGTCCTTCGTCGCGACCGTGCTGATGGAACAGCGCGGCGAGTTGTCCGCAACCCAGGCCAAGACCGTGCTCGGCGAAGTGCTGGCGAGTGGGGGAGACCCGCACGCGATCGCCGCGTCCAAGGGCTTCGAACAACTCTCCGCCGACACACTGGGTTCGACGGTCGCTTCGCTCATTGACGCCCACCCCGATGAATGGCAGCGCTACCGCGAGGGTGACGAGAAGTTGGCGCAGTTCTTCATCGGTCAGGTCATGAAGCTGACCAGGGGCCAGGCCAATGGCAAGGCCGTGATCGCCGAGTTGCAGGCGCGCCGCTAGCCATCAGCCCAGGGCGAGTCGCAGCGTCGTCGCGGTACCGATGGCAATGATGACGCGCCGGGCCGCGAGCGCGCCCAGCCGAGCGATCACCCGCGCCCCGAGGACGCCGCCCCGGGCCGTGCCGGCGCCGGCGTAGGTGATCGCCGCCACGAAGAGCGAACCGCGGTTCACGAAGATGATGGTGGTGACGCAGTTCTTCATGAACGCCAACGTGAGGCGGATCCCCTGGGCGGCGCGCACGTGACCCCCGATGGTGAGCGCGAGCAGGGCGAGCAACATGATGCCGACGCCCGAGCCGAAGTAGCCGCCGTAGATCGACAGCACGAAGACGCCGAGAACGAGCCGGGAGCTCATCCGCGGACCGGCGCCCGGGTGCGTCGCGGCCACCCTGGCCCACCTCGGCGCGAGGGCGAAGGCGATTGTCGAGACCCCCACCAGCCACGGCACGACGACGCGAAACGTCGTGGGCGGACTGGCGAGCAGGATCTCGGCTCCCGCCACCGTGCCGGCCACGCACACCAGGGTGAGCCGCACGAGCAGGCGACGGTACCCCGCGATCTCGTGGCGGAACTCTCCCAGCCCTCCGCCGTAACCGGCAAGGGTGGCGATGGAGGAGCTGATGTTGGCGCCGAGGGCAGGAATGCCCGCGATCAGCATCGCTGGGAAGGTGAAGAACGATCCACCTCCGGCGATCGAGTTGGCGACGCCCCCGCACACTCCCGACACGAAGAACAGGAGGATCTGGCCCAAGTAGGGAGTCGCGGCAATGAGCATCTCAGGAATCATAGGAACGTCGCGTTCGGTGACGTGAGACGTCCGCGACAGGACTCGCAGTCGTAGACCGCGCAGTCTTAGAGACTGTGTCCTATTTGCCAAGTGCAACGAGAGACATGTCTGACACGATCACGGCATGGCATATTCAAGTGACTTGACTGACATCCAATGGAAACTGCTGGAACCGTGGTTCGTGGTTCGTGGTTCGTGGTTCGGGGTTCCCTTCACGCGGGGGCCGAAGCACGGAAGCGACCTTCGACACGTTGTCGACGCGATGCCCTAAATCGCACACACTGGGTGCCAGCGGAGGTTCCTGCCCGAGCAGTTCGGTCCCTGGACTCGGGTCTGGTCCCAATTTCGACGGTGGTGGAGAAATGGAATCTGGGCCCGGGTCCTGGCCACTCTGCATGCGTCGGCACGCACCCACCTGGGCCGACCCCGGCCACTGCCATCAATGGTGGTTATAGTCACGCATCTCGCGCGAAGGGCCTCGAACGGTGGTTCAACGTTCCATAACCAGGGTGGCCACTATGGTCGCACCAATGGTGCCAAGCGAATCGTGTGTGCGGACGTCACCGGCCTGCCCTTTTACGTGCGCGCCGTCCCCGCTTCGACGTCCGAGGCCAATGCCGTCGAAGTGATATTGGGGTACCTCGCACGAACCCGGCACTGACCAATGCCTCGAACTGGTGCTAGTGGTCCGGGGCACCGCCGAGTCAGCCACCTGGCGACTCTCAACCAGGTTCGACTACGAAGTGCGCCGGGACGGGAGGGACGAGCCGCCGTTGGATACGCACGGGGCGAAGGTCTTTCGCCCCATTCGTCACGCGTGGAGAATCGAGGTGACCCAAGGGCGTCTGGTGCGCCGCCGTCGTTTGGCTCGTTGTTTTGAGAACCCGGTGACCCCCGCCACCGGGTAGTTGCACGTCGCCTCCATTGCTGAGCACCTTCGAGCGCTGAGCTGAGTCAGTCGCTACAAAGACGTCGTATCGTGCCGGGTCAGTCCAATGTAGGCAACGCCCTCAATCTCGTATCGCTCGGTCTCGACGAACCCGTGTCGTTGGGCGAAGGTGAGCCCGTCGAGGTTTGCGGCGAGCACGATGGTGTTGATTTGATCGGGATGGCTGGAACGAACTTGCTTCATGATCGCTTCTAAGTATTCGCTGCCCAAGCCGCGACGTCGGTAAGCGGGGAGGATGCGGACGATGGCTGTCACCCCTCCATCGTCAGGAGCCCGCACCGTCGCGTTGCCGACGAGGACGCCCCCAATGTAGGCCAAGGTGAGGTGGTGGCGGAAGGCCCGCTCGGCAACTTCCTCCGCGGTGAGTTGGACTGCCAAGTTGACGTTGTTATGCACTGCGCGCCACTGCTCGAGCAGTTCACCTCTCGCTGAGACGATTTTCAAAGACATACCGCGACGGTATCGTGCTGGAAGAACGCGAGCGCGCACGTGAAAGCCGATGACATGTTCGGTTGAACCTTGAACGCCCAAGGGGACAACGGAGTCGAGAGGAAATGCGCCCCCTCAGGGAGTGACTGCAATTTGCCCTCAGTGCGATGCCGCCAGGTTTGATGTCACTACCCATCCCTAGCGTCACTTGAGTGGCAGATGAAGAAGCAACAACCGCAAAAACCTCAATGGGGACCATTCTCTCGGCCACCGGTCAGATCCTGACGCGGGCCGTCACTTTTCAGTTCACGCTCGATCCCACCCTGGACCAGACCGCTCTCTTCCTCAAATGCGCGGGTGCTCGGCGCTTTACCTTCAACCATCACCTGGGTCTGATGAAGGACAACCTCGATGTTCGGGCCCTCGAGCGCGAAGCCACCCTTGAAGCCGCGGACATGACGCCATCGCTCTCGTGGTCAGCCTTCTCCTTCATCAATGAGTTCAACGCATGGAAGAGTGGAAGACTCTCTACGTCGCCCGAGAACGGGGACGGAAGTCGGGGACTGGCCTGGCGTCACGAGATTCCCGAGTCAGTCTTCGAATGCGCTTCTCGCGACGCGGCCCAAGCACTCAAGAACTGGTCGGACGCACGCGCGGGCATTAGGGCCGGTAATGGTGTGGGCTTTCCGCGTTTCTCCTCAAAGGTTCGCTGCACCCCGAGTTTCCGTCTGCGCAATCGAGCCAAGATGACTGCCACGCAATCGATCCGTTTCAGTGATGCTTCGCACGTGCGTCTTCCCAAGATCGGCGACGTCAGGGTTCATGGTCCTACTCGCCAGATTCGCCGGATGCTCTCTCTGGGTCGATTTCACATCTACTCGGCCACGCTCACTTTGCGCGGCGAGAAGTGGACCGCCTCTTTGACGGGAGTCGCCGCGCAGTTTCACCCGGCTCGGCGCTCCACCAAGCATCGCCACCAGGCACCCGTGGGTATCGACCGGGGCATCACCTCACTGGCGGTCGGTGCCGACGCTGACGGTCAACTAGTAGCGCGCTTCGAGGGGGTGAGAGAACTGCGCAACGCCGAGCAACGCCTCATAATGGCCCAAAAGGCCCTGGCAAGAACCACGCCAGGATCCAAGGGACGAATGAAGGCCAAGGCCCGACTGAACAAACAGCACCGCAAGGTGGCTCTGACTCGAAAGCATCTAGTGCATCAAGCCTCAAGCCATTTGGTGGCCCACTGCGCCGCCCTGGTTCTCGAGGACCTGAACGTCGCGGGTATGGCGAGGAACCGCCGTCTGGCCAAGTCCGTGCACGACGCTGCAATGGGTGAACTTCGATGTCAAGTCGAATACAAGGCCGCCTGGTATGGCACCGAGGTGGTCATTGCGGACCGGTTCTTTGCGTCGTCGAAGACTTGTTCGGGCTGCGGTGCGTTGAAGTCGGATCTGCCATTGTCGACCCGGACCTACGCTTGTGAGTACTGCTGCTTGGAGATCGATCGGGACGTCAACGCGGCGATCAATCTGGCGCGCTGGGCGCCAGTTGCCACGACAGGTACCTGACCCGACTGGGTCTGCACCGCGAAGCACGCGGGAAGAGCCGTTCGCCACCCGCACGAACCTCGAAAGGGGCAGGGCCCTGGAACGGAACCGGCAGTGGTGACCCAAGCGGTCACTGCTCGGACGGTGAGCAAGAACCCGCTGTTCGCAGTTGGTCAAGGCAAACCGGTGTGTTGGAAATAGAACGCACGCTGTTAGACTGCCCCACGAGTGAGGGGCGACGTGACGCGCAAAAGTGAACGTGTCGTCGTCGCGATGGACAAGTTCCGCTCCAGCGCCAGTGCCGGCGACCTTGCCGAGTTAATCGTCCAGCGCGGCGTTCCGGGCGTCACCTTCGACGTGGCGACCCTCTCCGACGGCGGCGAGGGATTTCGCGCGGCCTTCGACGGCGAGGTCGTCACGCTGCGAGTTCGTGACCCGTGGGGTCATTGGCACGACGCACCTCTTACCATCGTCGCTACGGCGCACGAGACACTCGGCGTCATCGAGGTGGCCGAGATCATCGGGCGTTCGCACCGCCCGACTCCGACGGCAACGGAGGCACTGGCGGCCTCGAGCGAAGGCGTCGCCGACGCAATCCTCGCGAGCCTCTCGTGGGGGGTGACGCGCGTCGTGGTGGGCTGCGGGGGTTCCGCGACGTCCGACGGTGGTGAGGGCTGCTACGAGGTGCTGCACCGCGCCGGGGGGTTGGACATCTCGATGACCGCGGCGACGGACATCGGCGCCGACTACTTCGGCGCAGTGAAATACGCCGAGCAAAAGGGCGTGGCGAGCGGAGATCTTCGGTTGGTGGCACGGCGCCTCGATCGCCTCGCCGAGCGATACGAGCGACTCAGCGGTCGCGACGTACGCCACGTGGCCCGCACGGGAGCGGCGGGGGGACTGAGCGGAGCGCTCTACGCCCGCGGTGCGGACCTCGTCAGTGGGTTCGACGAGGTGGCGCGCGTCAACTCGCTCGCGGCGCGTATCGACGTCGCGTCGAGGGTCATCACCGGCGAAGGGCGACTCGACGCGGGCAGCCTCGACGGCAAGGTGGTGTCGGGAGTGTGCGCCTTGACGAACGAGCACCAGCGCGTGTTGGTGGTGTGCGGATCGCGCGACGTCGCCACCGCACACGAGTTGACCAGTCGCTACCCGTGGGCGCGGGTGGAGGACCTGGTGTCACGATGCGGGGAGCGCCGAGCCTTTGACGACACCGTTGGGTGCGTGGGCGAGATCGTGGCGGACTTTCTGGCGGACGAACTCTAAGTCCGTAGCACCACGTTGACTGGTTCCTCGCCGCGCTGGAGTCGCTGGACCTGGGCCAGGAGCAACTTGACGACGCGTGGGAACATCGCACTGGTGGCGCCGCCGACGTGGGGCGAGATCAGGACGTTGGACAACGAGAAGAGCGGGTGGTGCTCGGGCAGGGGTTCGGGGTCGACGACGTCGAGGGCGAAGCGCAGTCGTGCGCTCGTCGCCTCCTCGAGCACGGCCGCGGTGTCGACGAGGGGGCCACGTCCCACGTTCACCAGGAGACTGGCGTCGCTCATGTGCGACAAGAACTCCGCGTCGACGAGCTGCGCGGTCTCCTCGGTGAGGGGCAGTGACACGACGACGACGTCGGCGGTGCGAAGCAATGCGGGCAACTCGGTCCGCGCGTGCACGTCGACGCCACCGGCGCGCCGGGCGCTGCGCGCCACCCGCACGATGTTGACTTCGAAGGGGAGGAGGCGCGCCTCGATGGCGCGGCCCACCCCGCCGTATCCGAGGAGCATCACGGTGCGGTCCGCGAGGCTCTCGTGGAACGCGAACGCCCACTCGCCCCGGTCGGCGGCGCGCACGAAGTCGGGCAGCCCGCGCTGAGACGCCAGGATGAGCGCCACCGCGAGCTCCGCGGTGGAGGTCTCGTGCACCGAGGCCGCGTTGGCGTACCGGGTACCGGGGGGCAACAGCGCCGCGACGCCGTCGTAGCCAATGGACTGGCTCTGGACCAAGCGGGTGGTGACGCCCGCCAGGTTCGCCAAGCATAATTTGGCCGCCAGGTAGTCGGGCACCACGACGTCGATGTGATCACGTGGCGCGGGACCCGAAAGGTCCCACATCACCACGTCGACCGGGGGATCGAGGGCGGCGAGCGCCTCGGCGAGGTACGCCTCGGGCACGCTGACGACGAGAGGTGAGGACACACTGCGAGCCTACCGAGGCACGGCGGTCCCGTGATGAGGGACGCGAGCGAGGAGAAAAGGTCACGGCACCCCTGTCTAAACTTTACGACATGACCAGCGACCCCGCACCCCGAAGCACTGACGTCACTCTCGAAAGAGGACCCGCGCCCGCGCGAGCGATGCTGCCCGCCATCGACGACGGGCGGTCCTCGAATCCGGGTCGTGATGTGCAGCGGGTCGGCACGGCTCGCTTCCTCGGTGAGGATGTCCTCAAGATCCACGATCCGGTGTGGGCCGTGGTGGGCAATCTGGGCGACAGCCAGTGCTACTTAGGAGTCCAGGAGAAGGTCGCGGCGGTGCAAGCGGCCATGTCGCGCCGCATCGCCAGTGACGACCTCGCGGTGCGCCTGATCGCACCAACCTTCACCTTGGGGGTGTCAGACGGGCAACTGAACGGTACTCCGGGAATGCGGTTCTCTCTCATCGGCCGTGAACTGGTCAATGACGCCGTCTCGGTGCACGTGGCGGCCAATCGGGTGGCCGGTCTCATCGCCGTGGTCGCCTGCGACAAACCGCCGGTCGGTACTGTCGCCGCCCTTTTGGAACACAATGTTCCCTCGGTGGTCCTGTCGGACGGTTCGATCAAGCCCGGACACGACCAGAAAACCGGTGCGCGCATTGACTTGGTCGATGCCTTTCAGGCGGCGTCGAATCCGGACGACGAAGTTCGTGCTCAGATTACGCTGCACGCCTGCCCCGGCCAGGGCAGCTGCGGGGGAATGTTCACCTACAACACGATGCAATCCTTCATCGGAGTACTCGGGTTGGAACCGCTGCACATGGTGGCGCCGACCTCCGACGATCCGCGACGCATCGATCAGTTTCCCGGACAACTCGTTGACTGCCTCTTGACCATGGCCGATCGCGGCATTCGTCCACGCGATATCGTGACGCCCGCTTCTTTACGCAACGCCCTGACGGTCGCAATCGCCATGGGAGGCTCGACCAACGTCATGCTGCACAGTGTCGAGATCGCTCGAGCCGCGGGGCTCAACTTGTGGCAGGACGTTCTGAGCCAGGATGATTTCAACGCTCTTTCGCGCCGTGTCCCGGTCATCGTCAACATGCGCCCCTTCGGTGCCTACTCAATGGTCGATGTCGACGCTTCCGGCGGGCTTCCGACAGTGGTCAATGAACTATTGAGCGCGGGATACCTCGATGGCGCCTGCATCACCTGCACCGGGGAGACCCTGGCGGAGCAGGTGGCGCGCCTGGCACCCCCCGCCGCTGATCATCGCGTGATCTACTCCACGTCGCAACCCTTCAAGGACACCGGCGGACTTCGCCTCCTACGGGGCAACCTCGCCCCGGAGGGTGGGGCCATCTTGAAATTGGCGGGGGTCGAAAGTGGCATCGTCGACGGCGTCTTCACGGGCACCGCTCGGGTTTTCAACGGTGAGAGGGACTTGATCACCGCTCTCGACGAGCGGGCCGAGGACTTCCACGACAACGACATGGTGGTCATTCGCTACGAGGGACCTCGCGGTGCACCGGGCATGCCCGAGATGCTTGATCCCACCTCGAAGATCACGACGATCTGTCGCCAGCGCGGTATCACCATCGCGTTGATGACTGACGCTCGATTCTCGGGAGGATCAGTGGGGCTCGTCATCGGCCATGTCGCTCCCGAGGGCATCCTCGGAGGGCCCATCGCTCTGGTGCACGACGGGGACACGATCACTGTGGACGTGAACGAGGACCGAATCGATTGCGTCGAACTCAACGACCCCGAGTTGTTCACTCCGCGCCTCTCGGCGTGGAACGCAGCGGTGGCCGCCAACGGGGGACTGCACCCCGACGCCATGCTCGTTACTCATCGCGTCCTGCGGCGCATGCGCGCGACGGCACTTCCGGCGCTGCTGGGTGGCGGCATGACGGGCGGCTAGGGACACTCTTGAAACTGGCAGTGTCGTGGGCGACGGCCGCGAAACCATGGCGAGCGCCAGTGAGGTCATCTCACAGTCGATCGACTTGCTCGTCGACGAGGCCGAACGGGCCGAGCGCGCCAAGAACGTGCCCCCTGCACCCCGGGGCTAAAGCACCGGTGGGCTCGATGAGTTCGCCCGGTTGTTCCTGGCAGTGTCGTGGGGAGGGGTCGCCTCGCAGTCAACGTGTTGTGCCGGGCCGGGTGGGTGGCTATATTGGAGCCGTGACTTTTCGTGACTCCATTCTCGAGGTAGTAGTAGGCGCCAGGCGCCGGTAGTCACGCATTGTCGTACACCGGAGGCCTCCCAAAATGGGAGGCCTTTTTCTTTATCTAGATTGCAAAGGAACATTGTGCAACTCACCGGAGCGCAAGCCCTCATCAAGAGCCTGGAGATGGAGGGGGTGGAAGTCGTCTTCGGCCTGCCTGGCGGCGCCATCCTCCCGGTCTACGACCCGCTGATTGACTCGAGCATTCGCCACGTACTCGTGCGCCACGAGCAGGGCGCCGGCCACATGGCCGAGGGCTACGCGCTCGCCACCGGTCGTCCCGGTGTGGCGATGGTCACCTCGGGCCCCGGCGCGACCAACATTGTCACACCCATCGGCAACGCCCACATGGATTCGACGCCCCTCGTAGTCATCACCGGCCAGGTGGCCACCGCCGCCATCGGCACCGACGCGTTCCAGGAGTGTGACATCACCGGCATCACGATGGGCATCACCAAGCACAACTTCCTCGTCAAGAGCGCGCACGAGATCCCGCGCGCCGTGGCGGCGGCGTTTCACATCGCCACCACCGGCCGACCCGGCCCGGTGCTCGTCGACGTCCCCAAGGACATCACCCAGTCGATGATGGAGTGGTGGTACCCCGAGTCGATCGAAGAATTGGACCTGCCGGGTTACCACCCGACGGTGGACTTAGACGCCGATCGGGTCAACCAGGCGATCGAGTTGATCAAGGACGCCGAGCGTCCGGTTCTCTACGTGGGCGGCGGCACGCTCAAGTCCCACGCCTCCGCACAACTACTGGCCTTCGCCGAGCGCACGGGCATGCCGGTTGTCACCACGCTGATGGCGCGCGGCGCATTCCCCGATTCGCACCCCCAGCACCTGGGCATGCCGGGTATGCACGGCATGTACTCGGCGGTGATCGCGATTCAAAAATCAGACCTGCTCATCTCCCTGGGTGCGCGCTTCGACGACCGCGTGACGGGCAAGATCCCGGCCTTCGCGCCCAACGCCAAGGTCATCCACGTCGACATCGACAAGGCCGAGTTCAACAAGGTCCGCCGCGCCGACGTCGCGATTCGTTCCAACGTGGCCGCCGTCCTCGAAGCCTGGGACGCTGAACGCGCGATGCCCCAGAACCTCGAGGTGTGGTGGAAGGAGATCGACGCGTGGCGTGAGGCGTACCCCCTCGTCTACGACGAACCCAATGACGACGGTCTCCTGCGTCCGCAGTTCGTGGTGGAGTCCATTGCCAAGGCGGCGGCTCCGGGCACCATTGTGGCGTCGGGCGTCGGCCAGCACCAGATGTGGGCGTCGCAGTTCTGGAAGTTCGAAGAGCCGGGCACCTGGGTCAACTCGGGGGGAGCGGGAACCATGGGATTTGGCGTGCCCGCCGCCATCGGCGCCAAGGCCGGTCGTCCGGACCGCGTCGTCTGGTGCATCGACGGCGACGGCTGTTTCCAGATGACCGCCCAGGAACTGGTGACCGCACGCGCCGAGGGCATTCCCATCAAGGTCGCGATTTTGAACAACGCGTACCTCGGCATGGTGCGCCAGTGGCAAGAGATGTTCTACGACGAGCGCTACTCCGAGGTCTACCTCTCGCCCGACCTGCCCGACTACGTCAAGTGGGCCGAAGCAATGGGCTGCGTGGGACTGCGTGCGACGAACGTTGCCGAGATGCACGCCGCCATCGCCACCGCCAACAGCATCAACGACGTGCCGGTCGTGATCGACTTTCGCACCGACTCGTCGGAGAAGGTCTTCCCGATGGTCGCCGCGGGCGCCAGCAACGACGACATCATGGTCCACCCCCGGCAGAGAGAGTCCCAGTGAATACCCCCGAACCCTTCCTTGGCGTCACCAGCCACACCCCGGTGCGTCACCACATCTTGTCGGTGATGGTCGAGAACAAGGCGGGGGTGCTGGCCCGCGTCGCGGGTCTCTTCGCTCGCCGCGGCTTCAATATCTATTCCCTGGCGGTCGCCCCGGCCGAGACGAAGGCCCGCTTCTCGCGCATCACCATCGTCGTGGACGCCGAATCGGCGCCGCTGGAGCAGATCGTCGAGCAGTTGGACAAGTTGGTCAACGTAGTGGCGATCTCGGACATCGCGCCCAAGGATGCCCTCGAGCGTGAACTGCTGCTGGCAACCATCAAGACCAATGTGGACAACCGCACGTCGCTGCTCGACGTGGTGGGCAGCTCCGGAGCCGCCATTGTCGACGTGGACGCCAAATCGGTGACGCTCATGTTGGCGGGCACCCCCGCCGCCTGCGACGAACTCGAGCGCGAACTCGAGAATTACACGACGCTCGAGTTGCACCGGACCGGTCGCGTCGCACTCCCTAGACTTGGCAAGGCGGCGTTGATCGCCATCCCCGACTGAACAGAAGGACACTTCAATGACGACGATGTACTACGAAGCCGACGCGCACCCCGAACTCCTGCAGGGCAAGAAGATCGCCGTCCTCGGCTACGGCTCCCAGGGCCACGCCCACGCGCTGAACCTCAAGGACAGTGGCTACGACGTACGCGTCGGACTGCGCCCCGAGTCCTCATCGGTGATCAAGGCCGAAGACGCCGGACTTCGCGTGCTCTCCATCGCCGACGCCTGCGCCGAGGCTGACGTGATCATGGTGCTGGTGCCCGACACCGAGCAGAAGCGCACCTACGACGAGTCGATTGCCCCGCACCTGTCCGCGGGCAAGTGCCTGTTGTTCGCGCACGGCTTCAACATCCGCTTTGACCTGATTAAACCACCAGCCGACGTTGACGTCGCCATGGTCGCTCCCAAGGGACCCGGGCACCTCGTGCGTCGCACCTACCTCGAGGGCGGCGGCGTGCCGGCCCTGATCGCGGTCGAACAGGACGCCACCGGCAACGCCAAGGGCATCGCGCTGGCCTACGCCAACGCCATCGGCGCCACGCGCGCCGGCGTGCTCGAGACGACGTTCACCGAAGAGACCGAGACTGACCTCTTCGGCGAGCAGGCCGTTCTCTGCGGCGGCGTGTCCGCGCTCGTCAAGGCGGGCTACGAGACCCTCGTCGAGGCCGGCTACCAGCCCGAGAGTGCCTACTTCGAGTGCTTGCACGAACTCAAGTTGATCGTCGACCTCATGTACGAAGAGGGCATCACCGGCATGCGCTTCTCCATCTCGGACACCGCCGAATACGGCGACCTCACCCGCGGACCTCGCATCATCACCGACTCGGTCAAGGCCGAGATGAAGAAGGTCCTCACCGAGATCCAAGACGGCACCTTCGCCGCCGAGTGGGTCAAGGAGAACGAAATCGGACGCCCGCGCTACCGCGAACTACGCGATTCGGGCAAGAAGCACCCGATCGAGGACATCGGCAAAAAGTTGCGCGCCATGATGCCCTTCGTGTCGGCGGGCAAGCAGAAGGTCTCCGAGACCTCCGGCGGCGACACCGACTGAATTGACCACGTCGCTTGGGCGTTGGCGATAATGCCGCACACCAGCCCCGGGAACACCGGTCCGTGCAACGGGGCGACGAGGTACTAGTAGACGCGACCCAGTAGTTCCCGTGGCTTGAACCTCGCGCATTGCGTGAGGCGAGTGCCACAGGGACTGGTCGTGACGCGCCATTCGACGCACGCGTTGCCGGGTGGGCGCATAGGGCCCTCTTCGATGAGTCGCGGGACCAGGCGACCGCTCACCTAGCCGGTCGCCTGGGTGACCAGAATGCGGCTCATAATTGCCCGTTGTCCGCTCACGTGCGCAGCGAACCAGGGAAACGTCAATTACCGCCCGCGAGGCCGACGATTCCCAACCCCGGCAATTCGCTGAGCAGCACGCGTTCACCGTCGTACGTCACCCCTCCCTCCACGGGGCTGCGGGTGAGAAGCAGTCCCCCGTCGAGGTCGTGAGGTCGCGAGTCGCCCTCACCGCTTTCGTCAATCACTGACGCTAGCGCCGCGGCGGCGCCAATCCCGACGTGGGTTTCCGCCATGCAGCCAATGATGATGCCCACGTCGTTCCTTCGTGCCTCATTGGCCAGTTCCAGCGCCTCGCGTAGCCCACCAGTCTTCGCCAGCTTGATATTGATCATGTCGGCCGCGTGACTCTTGATGATCTCGCGAAGATCTCGACGCGTCCACACCGACTCGTCGGCCATGATCGGCGTCTGTGCGTGACCCGTGACGAAAGCGAGGCCGTCAACGTCGTCACAAAGAACGGGCTGTTCAACCAATTCGACGCCGACACCGGCATCTTCGAGGGTCGCGATGATGTTCACCGCCCGCTGAGGCGACCACCCCTGGTTCGCGTCGACCCGGAGCGCGACGTCGTCGCCCACGGCACGGCGCACCTCGATGATGGTCCTCGCGTCGTCACCACCGGCTCCGGCCTTGATTTTTAGAGTGCTAAATCCCGCGTGCGCGAATTCGACCGCCGCGCGCACGAGACTCTCGACGTCCGACGTACTGACTGCGGCCGACAAGGTCATGTCCGTGCGCACTTGCGCCGCACCAGCGCCGAGGTAACGGAAGAGCGGAACGCCTTGTGCCTGGGACGCCAAATCGAAGAGTGCGCAGTCAAGGGCCATCCGGGCCGAGGAATTGCGCACGGCCGCTCGTTCGAGCGCCGCGCTGGCCGCTTCGGGATCATCGCTCGTGAGGCCCCGTACGGCGTCACTGAGTGGTCCCGAGACCGCCGCCGTGACGCTCTCGACGCTCTCGCCGGTGACCCGCCAGCTGGTGGGTGCCTCACCCCAACCGCAGCGGCCGTCACTGTCGCGAACTTCGACCAGCAGGACATCAACCGATACTGCCGTGCGCACCGCGGTGACGAAGGGCCGCTGCAAGGCGATCGTCTGGCGGTGAATCGTCACTCGATCAATGTGCGCCATGCGCCGTCTCCTGCCGAGGGTCGCTCTCTCGTGGTCCCATGGTACCGGGGGTGACCTCATCGAATGAGGTCACCAATACTGGCCTTTGCCCTGACACGTGAGACCATCCGCGGTGTCGCGCTTAAAGATTGCCCACGATGTAATTGATGCTGGCGCACAACGACGCGATGTCTTCGGGGTCGACGCTGGGGAACATGGCGATGCGCAGTTGGTTGCGGCCGAGCTTGCGGTAGGGCTCGGTGTCCACCACGCCATTGTTTCGCAGGATCTTAGCGACCAGCGCGGCGTCGACGCCCTCGACGAAGTCGATGGTGCCCACGACGTTCGAGCGTTCGGCGGCGTTGGCAACGAAGGGTGTCGCGAAGTCCGACGCCTCGGCCCAGGTGTAGAGGATCTCGGCCGACTGGCGCGAGCGTCCGGCCGAGAATTCGAGGCCGCCGTTGTCGTTGAACCACTTGATCTGCGAGGCCAGCAGGTGGATGGTGGCGAGCGCGGGCGTGTTGTAGGTCTGGTTCAGGCGCGAGTTGTCGAGGGCGATCTTGAGGTCGAAGAAGGCCGGTGTCCAGCGGCCCGACGACGCCAGGGTCTCGATGCGCTCCACCGCGGCGGGCGAGCACAGGGCGAGCCACAGACCGCCGTCGGAGGCGAAGGACTTCTGGGGCGCGAAGTAGTAGCAGTCGAACTGGCGGGGGTCGACGAAGAGTCCGCCGGCGCCCGACGTGGCGTCGACGGCGACGAGACCGCTG
The DNA here is from genome assembly GCA_003136415.1 of Acidimicrobiaceae bacterium. Classification (GTDB taxonomy): domain Bacteria; phylum Actinomycetota; class Acidimicrobiia; order Acidimicrobiales; family RAAP-2; genus RAAP-2. Next base: position 84,472 of record PLEI01000039.1, read on the forward strand.
GCGCCCGCGGGCCGTTCGATCTGCATCATCACGCCGGTCGACGTCTCGTTGTGGGTCAACGCGTAGAGGTCGACGCCCTCGGTGGCGACGGCGCGCGGGTGAGTACCGGTGTCGGACTTGATGATGTCGGGGTCCGAGAGGTGCGGCGCTTCCTTGACCGCACTGGCGAACTTCGAGGAGAACTCGCCAAAACTCAGGTGCTGGGAGTGCTCGGCGACCAGGTGGAAGGTAGCGGCGTCCCAGAAGCAGGTGGTGCCGCCGTTGCCGAGCAGCACTTCGTACCCGTCGGGCAGGTTGAACAGGGCTGAGAGACCGTCGCGCACTTCGCCCACCTTGTTGCGCACGGTCGCCTGGCGGTGCGAGGTGCCCAGGTAGGACGATCCGGTGTCCACGAGGGCGCTGAGTTGCTCGGCGCGCACCTTGGAGGGACCGGCGCCGAAGCGTCCGTCGCGGGGCAAAAGGTCAGCGGGAATCTGGAGGGACTCGGGTGTGGTCATAGACTTAACTCTAGAGAATGAAACGGAGTAGTCGATGAGTTCGAGAGTAAGTGACCTTCTTGGAGGCCTCGCGCCCTCGGCCACTCTGGCGGTGGACGCCAAGGCCAAGGCCCTCAAGGCGGCCGGCGAACCGGTCATTGGCTACGGAGCGGGCGAGCCCGACTTTCCGACACCCGTGCACATCGTCGAGGCCGCCGCGCGGGCCTGTTACGACCCCCAGAACCACAAGTACACCCCCACCGCGGGTCTCCCGGAACTCCGCGAAGCCATCGTGATGAAGACCAAGCGCGACACCGGCCTCGAGATTGCGCCCAGCCAGGTCCTGGTCACCAACGGCGGCAAGCACGCCGTGGCGACAACGTTTATGACCTTGCTCAACCCCGGCGACGAGGTGTTGATTCCCGCACCGTACTGGACGACGTACCCCGAAGCGGTGTACTTGGCTGGCGGCGTCGCCGTGCCGGTGATGACCAGTGAGGCCAACGGCTTTCGCGTCACCGTCGAGGACCTCGAGCGCGCTCGTACGCCCCGGACCAAGATGCTGGTGTTCGTGTCGCCCTCGAACCCGACGGGCGCCGTGGTGCACCCCGACGACGTGGCCGCCATCGGCCGCTGGGCCGCGGAGAACGACGTCTGGGTAATGGCTGACGAGATCTACGAGCACCTGGTCTACGGCGACGCGNNGTCAACGGAGTGGCCAAGACCTACGCCATGACCGGTTGGCGCATTGGCTGGATGATCGGTGCGAGCGACGTGATGAACGCCGCCGTCAACTACCAAAGCCAGACGACGTCGAATATCTCGAACATCTCCCAGCGTGCCGCTATCGCCGCGTTGGTGGGCGACTTGGCGGCCGTGCGAGAGATGCGCACGGCCTTCGACCGCCGCCGTCAGACCATGACCGCGATGCTCAACGCGATTGACGGCGTCACCTGCGCCGAGCCCGAAGGCGCCTTCTACTGCTACCCCAACGTCGCGGGCCTGTTGAATCGTGAACTCGGCGGACGCGTCGCCTCGTCGTCGTCGGAACTGGCGGCTTCGCTGCTCGAGACGATCAAGATCGCGGTGGTACCGGGTGAGGCCTTCGGCACGCCGGGTTACTTCCGACTCAGTTACGCCCTGGGCGACGCTGACCTCGTCGAAGGTCTCGAGCGTTTCTCCGCGCTCGTGGCAGCCGGCTGAGAACCCCTTAGGCTCTACCCAGAAAAACGAAAGGACCCCGCAGTGGCCCGTGTCTTAGTTACCGAAGAAATCGCCGCGTCCGGCCTCCAGGAGCTGCGCGATGCCGGCCACGAGGTCGACGTGCAGTTGGGCCTGTCACCGGCCCAACTGATTGACGCGGTCAAGGGCGCTCACGCGCTAATTATTCGTTCGGCGACCCAGGTCGACGCCGCCACGTTAGAGGCCGCCACCGACATGGTCGTGGTCGGCCGTGCGGGCATCGGGCTCGACAACGTCGACGTCACCAAGGCCACCGAACTCGGTGTCATGGTCGTGAACGCTCCGGTCTCGAACATTCTCTCGGCCGCCGAGCAGACAATGGCGTTGTTGCTGGCTCAGGCGCGCAACATCCCCCAGGCGCACAGTGCGCTCAAGAACGGCAAGTGGGAGCGTTCGAAGTGGGAGGGCGTCGAGTTGCACGGCAAGACACTGGGCATCATCGGTCTCGGCAAGATCGGGGCACTCGTCGCCCAGCGCGCCAACGCCTTCGGCATGCGCCTGGTGGCCTACGACCCCTACATCACTGAGGAGCGAGCGCGTCACATGGGCATCGAAGCCCTGACGCTCGACGAGCTACTGGCCCAGAGTGACTTCATCACCATTCACCTGCCCAAGAACAAGGAGACGATGAATCTCCTCAACGCCGAATCGCTCAAGAAGACCAAGCAGGGCGTGCGCATCATCAACGTGGCGCGCGGTGGCATCGTCAACGAGGCCGACCTGGCCGACGCGATCAAGAGCGGCCACGTGCAGGGCGCCGCACTCGACGTCTTCGAGAAGGAACCCACCACCGAATCGCCACTGTTCGAACTGCCCTCGGTCGTGGTCGTGCCCCACTTGGGCGCATCCACGGTGGAGGCCCAGGACAAGGCCGGCGTCACCATCGCCGAGCAGGTGCAACTCGCCCTCGCCGGTGACTTCGTGCCGTTCGCCGTCAATGTCGCGGCGGGCGAGGTCTCGAACATGGTGCGACCCTTCATGGGGCTGGCTGAACTCCTCGGCCGCTTCATCGGTGGCCTCCTCGACGGTGAGCCCGCCGACCTTGAGGTGATCTACCAGGGCGAGATCGCCGGCTCGGGCACCAAGATCCTGACGTTGTGCGCCTTGAAGGGGCTGCTGGTCTCCACGGGTCACTCCAGCGCGTCCTTCGTCAACGCGCCCCAGATGGCGGCCGACCACCAGGTCACCTTCAGCGAGATGTCGACGCACGAGTCGCCTGAGTACGTGAACGTCATCACGGTGCGTTCGGGCCAGCACGCGGTCTCGGGTTCGCTCATGACCGTGGGCACCCGCGTCGAGACCCGCATTGTCAGCGTGGACGGCCACGGTATTGAAATCGCGCCCGCCGCCTCAATGCTGGTGGTGAGCAACAACGACCGCCCGGGCATGATTGGCCTCGTCGGCGTGGCGCTCGGCGAGGCCGGCATTTCAATCACGTCAATGGCGGTAGGTCCCGATCACAACACCGGTACCGCGCTCATGGTGATGTCGACTGCGTCACCCACCCCCTCGTCGGTGATCGAGAAACTGCGCGACACCGAGGGCATCGACGATATCCACCTGATTTCGCTACGGTAGGACGTCGTTCGCCCCGTCGTGCGGCGCGGACGTGGTGGGCAATTCGAATCGCAGTCGTAACCCGCCCAGGGGGCTCGGCTCCCAGGACATCGTGCCGCGCAGCGTCACGATGATGTCGCTCATGATGCTCATGCCGAGTCCCGTGCCGCCCGATTCGCGAGAACGGGCCGGATCAAAGCGTTGGAATTGGCGCGAGTCTCGTTCGTAGGCCTCGCTCGGCAGGCCCGGACCGCCGTCGTCGACGGTCAGAATCGCCCGCGAGTCGCTGACCTCAAGCGAGACCTCGACGGGGGCGTCCGGGGGCGTGTGGCGCGCGACGTTGGACAAGGAGTTGTTGATGAGGCGCTCCACGTATTCCGCGCGTCCCGCGACCCACACGTCGCGCGCGAGACGAAGGTCGATGCGTCGCTCGGGGTGATCCACGCGAAAGTTGCCCAGTGCGTCGTTGAGCACGTCGCTCAGGGCCACGGGAGTAGGGGTGAGCGACGCGGCTTCGCGCACTTCGGTGAGGAAGAGCAGGTCGGTGACGAGGGCGTCCATGCGCACCACTTCACGACGCACTCGATCGAGGGCGCGCCGGCGCATCTCGTCCTCGAGGCCGGGACGCTCGAGAATCTCGGAGTAGCCCTTGATGACCGTCAGTGGCGTGCGTAGCTCGTGCGAGGCGTCGCCAATGAAGCGTTGCATCTCTTGGCTCGTGCGTCGTTCGGTGTCGATGGCGCGGCGCAGGGAGCCGACCATGGTCACCAGCGACGAACGTAACTCGCGCAGTTCGGGACTGCCCGTTTCGGGTGGAAACTCCGTCTCATCATCGCCGTGCGCGATCTCTCCGGCGAAGTTGATCAGTCGCTTGATGAGTCGGATGTCGCGGTTGGTAAAGAGGTAGGCGACGGCGATGCTCAGCAACGCGGCGAGGAGTCCTACCAGTGCCACGCTGGCCTCGAGGTGATGGGCGGCGCGCACGATGGCGCCCGTCGATGCCGCCACGAGGAGATAGTTGCCTCCGGCGACCTTTGCGGATCGATAGCGAAATCCCGCGAGGTCACGGCTCGAGCGGACGCTGGTGAGCGAGTGCTCGGTATCAGCGAGGCTTGGCGCGGCGGTCAGGGGCACAGTGCCGACGTTGATCTGGGTGATGACGTCACGGCTATCGATGACTTCGAGAGTGACGTTGTAGGTGTTGGACTGCACCACGTAGAGCGCGTCCTGGACGGCTTCGAGGGGATGACGAGCGCCGCTCGAGATAACGGCGTTGATTTGGGCGTCGATGACGGCGTACTGGGACTGCGTCGAATAGTTCACCGCGAACCAACCCACGACAATGGCCATCACCACGGTGACCGTGATGAGCAGAATTGTCAGTCGAACTGACAGCTTCACGGGGTGGTGGGTGGCTCGACCATCTTGAATCCGACGCCGCGCACCGTGGTGATTGGGGTGAAGTTGTCCTGGTGCACCTTGCGCCGCAGGTACGAGATGTAGGTGTCGACGACGGTGGTCTCGGTCTCGAAGTCCATGCCCCAGATGTCGCGGAGCAGCTGCTCACGCGTCACGAGGCGATTCAACCGACCCATGAGCATCTCGAGAAGGCGAAACTCCGTGGCCGAGAGCTCGATCGGCTCCGCGTCGAAGGTCACCTCGTGGCGGTCGGTGTCCATGGACAGGGGACCGCAGGTGTAGGTGAGGACGTCACCCTCGACCCCCATGGTGCGCCGCAAGATCGCCCCCACGCGCAACAGCAACTCCTCGACGCTAAAGGGCTTGCGCACGTAGTCGTCGGCGCCGCAGCGCAGACCCCTGGCGATGTCCTCAGAGGCGTCGCGGGCCGACAAGAGCAGCACCGGCGTGGTGAGGTCAGATTTGCGCAGTGTTTCGAGGAACTCAAAGCCGTCCATGGTCGGCATGTTGATGTCCACCACGCACAGGTCAATGCGCTTGTGGCGCCAGACGTCGAGTGCCTCGCGACCCTGGCTGGCCACCTCGGTCTCGTACCCGGCGAACCGTAGTGCGTCACTTAAGAGATCACGTACGCCAGATTCGTCGTCAACTACTAAAACCGTCGTCATGAGGGAATCGCCATAGCAGGAGCGTACAGGTCGCTCGCTCACTCCAGGGAATATCCGGCTCGTCAGGTCCGCGATTCTCAATACTCTCGGGCCGTCTTCACAGAAATTTCTAAATCGTCACCGATAAATTTGAGTCCATAAAGAGAGGGTTTTCGTGAAAAGGCTCGCGAAGCGCGCAGTGCTGACGCTGGCGATGGTGACGTCGCTGGGGCTGGTGGCGCCCGTAGTGGCCTCCGCGAACGACCGTCCCCACGCCACACTTCCCACGCCCCTGCAGCAGTACCACCTCCAGTTGCGTCTCTATAACCACGAGTTGCTCGTGATTAACCAGGCCTATCACTCCGCCATTACTACGGCCCAGACCGTCGAGCTGGCCCGGCTTCGCGTTGCCAAGACGGCGGCTCGAAAGAGCCTCATTCGTGCGGACTACCACGAAGCAATAGTGGCGGCGACGGCCAAATGGCAAAACGCGTTGGCCGCGTTGGGAAACCCCCCACTACCCCCGGCGCCCAGTCATCCGACCACCACGACAACCCTGGCCCAGCTCTAACTCACCGAGTATGTTGCGATCGTGCGGGTTGAGCGGTCCGCAAGGCCGCCTCGCCACGAGAACGTCCGCGGGTCCGCGCTCTGGTTCGGATTTCCCTAGTCCCCAGTTGACTACGCCCAGGTGGCGACTTCGATTCGCTCCATGACTTCGTCAGTGAGGAGTTCGAGCGCGTCCAGCGCCTTCATGTTCTCGCGAACCTGCTGGGCCGAGGAGGCACCGGTGATGACCGTCGAGACGTGGGGATTTTTCACGCACCAGGCCAGCGCCAGTTGCGACAGTGGCACGTCGAGGTCGGCGGCCACCGCGAGGAGGGCGTCCACCTTCTTGAGGCTCGCCGGGTCGGTCAGCGACGCGCGTAGCCATTCGTAGCCCGGGAGCGATGCGCGCGAACCTGCGGGCACGCCGTTTTGGTACTTGCCGGTCAAGAGTCCTGACGCCAGTGGAGACCAGATGGTGGTGCCCAGACCGATGTCCTCATAGAGGCGAGCGTATTCTTTTTCAACCCGATCGCGGTGCAGCAAGTTGTACTCGGGCTGCTCAACGACGGGCTTGTGCAAGTGGTGGCGTTCGGCGATGTCCCAGGCCGCGCGGATCTCATCGGCCGTCCACTCCGAGGTGCCCCAGTAGAGAGCTTGGCCCCGGTTGACCATGTCGCTCATGGCCCAGACGGTCTCCTCGATGGGCGTCGCGGAGTCGGCGCGGTGACAGTACACGAGGTCCACGAAGTCCAGTCCGAAGCGCTCGAGGGAACCCTCGATGGCCTGGGACAGGTACTTGCGATTGAGAGTGTTCTTCATGTTGGGGGAGTCGTGGATCCCCCAGAACAGCTTGGTGGAGACGACGTACTCGTGGCGCTTCCAACCCAATTCACGAAAGGCGGCTCCCATGACGCGCTCGGACTCGCCCCCCGCGTAGGCCTCGGCGTTGTCGAAGAAGTTGACCCCGGCGTCTTTGGCGACCGTCAAGCACTCGGCGGCTTGTGCGGCGGTTTCGAGTTGGTTTGCGTTGGCGAAGGTGACCCAACTGCCAAAGGACAGCACGCTCACCTGGAGGCCGGACCGGCCGACGCGACGATATTGCATTTCAGTCATGAGTTCTCCTACGAACGGGGTTCGTAGTACAGGTTAGGCGGCGGTCTTATTCGCGATGTCGGGCCAGTGCTCGAAGGAGACTGGCTCGGTGTCGCGCTTCTTGACCAGTGCCACCACACCCACGATGGCCGCAACCACCACGAGAAGCACCATAATCTTCACGAAGACTTTGACAAGGCCCATAGCATTCATATTACTAGCCACTTCTGGACATTGCGCGTCAAAGCGGTACAATAAAGAGGTGACAAACGGATTTCGCGAGTTGCTTCTTAGGTAGGGCGAGTATCTGCTCGCCCGTCGCCCCCGCATCCGCGGGGGTTTTTTGTTTCTCGCGGTAGACGATTTTAGAAAGGATCACTATGCGCCGACACCCCCAGCAGCCGAGTCCGATGGCGTACCAGAAGTATCGTGCCACGGTGCCCGTGGACCTCGTCGACCGCACGTGGCCGAACAATCGCCTGACGAAAGCCCCGATCTGGTGCAGCGTCGACCTGCGTGATGGCAATCAAGCGCTGATTGACCCGATGGACTTAGAGCGCAAGAACGTGATGTTCGAGCAGTTGGTGGTGATGGGCTTCAAGGAAATCGAAGTGGGTTTTCCCTCGGCTTCTCAGCCCGACTTTGATTTTGTCCGTCACATCATCGAACAGGGTCTCATCCCTGATGACGTGACCATCCAGGTCCTGACCCAGTCACGCCCAGACCTGATTCGGCGTACGTACGACTCCCTGCACGGGGCGAGGCGCGCGATCGTTCACTTCTACAATTCGACCTCGACGCTACAGCGGCGCGTAGTCTTTCACCTCGATCAAGCAGGCATCAAGAAGATTGCCCTCGACGCGGCGGTCCTGTGCAAGAGTCTCGAGGGCACCTCGCCCGACACCGAGTTCGTCTACGAGTACTCGCCCGAGAGTTTTACTGGCACCGAACTCGACTACGCCCTCGAGGTCTGCAACGAGGTCATCGCGGTCATCGACCCCACGCCGGAGCGGCCGTTGATCTTGAACTTGCCCGCGACCGTGGAGATGTACACCCCGAATCTCTACGCCGACGCCATTGAGTACTTCTTGCGCCACGTCAACCGGCGCGACTCCATCATCTTGTCCTTGCATCCCCACAACGACCGCGGCACCGGCGTCGCCGCGGCCGAGTTGGGTGTCCTGGCGGGTGCGGACCGCGTCGAGGGGACGCTCTTTGGCAACGGCGAGCGCACCGGCAACGTGGACGTCGTCAACCTGGCGCTGAATTTGTTCTCCCAGGGCGTCGACCCCGAACTCGACGTCCGCGACATCGACAAGGCGCGCCACGTCGCCGAATACGCGAATCGTCTGCCGATTCATCCGCGCCACCCCTACGTCGGTGAACTGGTCTACACCGCGTTCTCGGGCTCGCACCAGGACGCCATCAAAAAGGGCATGACCGCCATCGGCGACACCTACGACGTGTGGGAAGTGCCCTACCTGCCCATCGATCCCAAGCACACCGGGCGCACCTACGAGGCGATCATTCGCGTGAACTCCCAGTCGGGCAAGGGCGGCGTGGCGTATTTGCTCAGCTCTGAACACGGTCTGGATTTGCCGCGCGCGATGCAGGTCGAGTTCTCTCAGCAAGTCCAGAGGGTCACCGAACAATCCGGCACCGAGATATCGTCCGCCGAGATCTGGAACGTGTTCACCACGACGTATCAGCCCGAGAACCCCACCATTCAGCTGATCTCGAGCGAAGTGGCGGCCGACCAGCACCAGACGCGCATTTTCGCGCAACTTCTGGTGAACGGCCAGCACGTGACAGTCAAGGGCGAGGGCAATGGCCCCATCGATGCTCTGATGGCCGGACTGCGCGAAGAGTTGGACGTGAACTTCAACGTGCGCGACTACACCGAGCACGCACTGACGGCGGGGTCGGGTGCGTCGGCCGTTGCCTACGTCGAAGCCGAGGGTCCCGACGGGGCAACGTGGTGGGGAGTGGGCATGAGCTCATCAATCCTCGACGCGTCGCTCGAGGCGGTAATTTCCGCCGCCAATCGTCGTCGTTAAGTATTTTCAGACCTAGGCTGGTGGGGTGTCTCATTCGCTAGTTGGGTTGGTTTCCTGGGGTGCCGTAACAGCCGGGACACTGGCAATGTGGGCGCAATACCGCCGGGTGAACGTACAGGGCACCGAGGGAGTTTCGCTCGCCACTTGGCTCATGTTTACCCTGATCGGCGGCTTCTGGATCTCCTACGGCGCCTTCAGCGCTCATTCGCTCGCGGTCGTCTTGGGCAGCCTGCTCTGTTGGCCGTTGCAGATGTCCATTGTCTTTCGACTCAAGCCCTGGCACCATCGCCGCGGATCGTCGCAGGCGGTGGCACTCTTCCTCGCGTGTTGCGTCGTGCCCGGCGTCGTGGGCGGCTGGGCGTACTGCGTCTACGGCAGCGGACTCGCCATGACGCTGCTGCGTGTTCCCCAGTTCGTGGAACTGGTGCGCACGCGTGACGCCAGCGGGGTCTCGGCGGCGTCCTGGTTCATCGGGGTGGGTTGCGCAACGCTGTGGATCATCTACTACGCCAACGTCAATTTGTGGGCACCGCTCATCGCCACCGCGTGTTCGGGCGTCGCGAGCACGGTGATTGGCTTGATGGCGGTGTGGCGTCACCGCCAGGCCGACGAGGATTTCGTTCGCCAAGAGGTGTTCGCAAGCTGACCTCAGCGCGTCAGAACGTGGCCCGCGTCGTCGAAGAGTCCCGTCAGTGTCGGAGCGTGCGACGTCGACTCGAACGAGGTGATCTCGCCCTCGTGAATCAGCGTGAGGCCGATGTCGTCCCAGCCGTTGAGCAGGCGCTCTCGGGTCATCGGGTCCAGGATGAAGGAACGCAGCCAACCCGCCTCGGGAACTTCGACCTGCAGTGACTCCACGTCCACGACCACCAGTCGCGACGGGTCCTCGTGGATCAGCGCCACCAATTCCTCGACGTCCCGCACGCTCAACTGGGCGATGACGAGGCCCTGCTTGGAGGAGTTGTTGCGGAAGATGTCCCCGAAGGACGGCGCGATGACGGTTTCGAAGCCGTAATCCATCAGCGCCCAGACGGCGTGTTCGCGCGAGGAGCCGGTGCCGAAGCGCGGACCGGCCACCAACACCGTCGCGCCGGCGAACTGGGCGTCATTGAGGACGAAGGTCGGATCGTCGCGCCACTCGCTGAAGAGTCCGCGGCCAAAGCCGGTGCGTTCGACGCGCTTGAGCCAGTCCGAGGGGATGATCTGGTCGGTGTCGACGTCGGCGCGCTCGAGGGGGACGGCCCGGCCTTCAATGACGTGGACGGCTTTCATGAGCTCACCTCGTCGGGAGTGGCGAAGCGTCCGAGAATGGCCGTCGCGGCGGCGACCACCGGTGAGACCAGGTGGGTACGCCCGCCGCGCCCCTGGCGCCCTTCGAAGTTGCGGTTCGACGTGGAGGCGCTGCGCTGTCCCGGGGATAGCTGGTCGGGGTTCATGCCGAGGCACATCGAGCAGCCCGGTTCGCGCCACTCGAAGCCCGCCTCTAGAAATACCTGATCAAGGCCCTCAGATTCCGCCTGGCTCTTGACCCGGTGTGAGCCGGGGACGACCAGGGCGCGTACCGAAGCAGCGACGCGGTGACCGCGCGCGACCGCGGCGGCAGCGCGCAGGTCTTCGATGCGACTGTTGGTGCACGAGCCAATGAAGACCACGTCGACGGGTATCTCCTTGATCCGCGTGCCCGCAGTCAAGCCCATGTAGGTGAGCGAGCGCTCGGTGGTGCTCGCGACGTCGGGGTCCGCGAAGTCCGCGGGATTGGGCACGACGCCGTCCAGTGACACGACCTGCGCCGGGTTCGTGCCCCACGTGACGAAGGGCACGAGGTCGGCGGCGCTGATGGTGACGGTTTGGTCGAAAACGGCGTCATCGTCGGTAATGAAACTGCGCCAGCGCGCCGTGGCCTCTTCGAAGTCGTCGCCAGCGGGGACGCCCGCGCGACCGCGCAAGTACTCAATGGTGGTCTCGTCGACCGCGACGAGTCCCGCGCGCGCACCGGCTTCGATGCTCATGTTGCAGATGGTCATGCGGCCTTCCATTGAAAGCGCGCGAATGGCCGAGCCTGCGTATTCCACTACGCACCCTGTGGCGCCGTCTGTTCCGATCTGCCCGATGATGGCGAGAATAATATCCTTCGCCGTCACGCCCTTTGGCAGTTCGCCTTCGACCGAAATGCGGAACGTCTTTGGGGTCGATTGCGGCAGCGTCTGCGTGGCCAGCACGTGCTCCACTTCGCTGGTGCCAATGCCGAAAGCTAGCGCTCCAAACGCGCCGTGCGTCGATGTGTGCGAATCGCCGCAGACAATCGTCATGCCGGGTTTTGTGATGCCCAACTCCGGTCCAATCACATGCACGATGCCTTGTTCGCGGCTGTCCACGTCATAGAGCTCAATGCCGAACTCCGCGCAATTCTTGCGCAGCGTCGCAATCTGCGTGGCCGCGATCTGGTCCACGATATGCAGCCGTCCCTCGATCGTGGTCGGCACGTTGTGGTCGACGGTTGCAATGCAGCGGTCCGTACGGCGCACCTTGCGGCCGGCCAGGCGAAGGCCTTCAAACGCTTGCGGAGAAGTGACCTCGTGCAGCAACTGCAGGTCGATATAGAGCACGGTGGGCTCGCCCTTGGGTTCCACCACCACGTGCTGCTCCCAGACCTTTTCAAACAATGTCTTTGGTTCAGTGCTCATCCAATCATCCTTGTTTTGTTAATCCGTGCTTTGTGTTGACGTGCAAAGAAGTTGTCATCCTGAGCGAAGGTTGCTGCGGCGACCGAATTCGAAGGACCCGCATTTCTGTGCTCGTCCATCCAAAAATCCTTAAAACTACACATTCACCAGAAGCGTCTTGAGCGTCTCCCTCACTTTTGCGCCCATCTCTTTCGTCGAGAGTACGCAGAATCCCTGCGGATTAGACCGCGCCAGGTCTGGCGTGCGGCACCCTGATTCCAGCACCTTGCGCACCGCGGTTTCGATTGCGTGAGCCTCTGTCTCGAGTCCGGCCGAGTGGCGCAGAATCAGCGCACCGGTAAGGATCGCACCTAGCGGATTGGCCAACCCCTTGCCCGCGATATCGGGAGCAGAGCCATGCACCGGCTCATACAAATTCACTTTGCCGCCGATGGTCGCCGAAGGTAGCATACCCAACGAGCCTGTAATCACAGCGGACTCATCAGAGAGAATGTCGCCGAACAAATTCTCCGTCAGCACCACGTCGTAGTTGCGCGGCTGATTCATCAGGTGCATTGACATCGCGTCCACATATTGATGTTCGAGTGTGACATCGGGAAATTCCGTTGCGACTTCAATCACCGTCGCGCGCCATAACTGCGAAACTTCCAGCACATTGGCCTTGTCCACGCTGGTGAGTTTCTTGCGCCGCCCTTGCGCCAGCTTGAATGCAACGCGTGCGACGCGCGCCACTTCATCGCGCGTGTAGCGCATCGTGTTCCATGCTTCGCCAGTTGCGCGATTCCACTCTCGCGGAGTGCCAAAGTAGAGCCCCCCAAGCAATTCACGCACGAAGAGAATGTCCGCGCCGTCAATGATCTCGGGCCGCAGCGGACTGTTCACCGCCAGTTCTTTGAACGCGAACGCAGGGCGCAGATTGGCGAAGCCGCCGAGAGCCGAGCGCAGTCCAAGCAGACCCGCTTCGGGGCGCTTATCCGGGGGCAGGGAATTGAACTCGTTGCCGCCCACCGCGCCTAGCAGCACCGCGTCGCTGGCCAGCGCTTCGTTCAACGTGTCGGCAGGCAGCGGAGTGCCGTCCTGCACAATGGCCACGCCGCCAATGCGGCGTTCGGAAAACGTCAATTCGTGACTGCCCAATGCGGCCGCTTCCTTCATCACCGCAACCGCTTCGTTGGTCACTTCCGGGCCGATGCCGTCGCCGGCGACTACCAGAATCTTCAGCTTCATGCTTTCCCTTTTCTTCGGATGATGAATCTCTCAAATAGCATCACAATTAGTTCCAAGGTAACCCAGACGATCGCAACATTCAGGGCCATAGCGAACTCGATATAGGTCTGCTTGCTGTCCGAATGAATTCCGGCGGGGAATACAAACGTGGCCAACTTTAGGCCTGGCAAGAAAAAGGGAAGTGCCATCCACGCAATTCTTGTGCCCGTTGAATACGACGAAAGAAAAATAAGCAGCGGGGCCGCAATTCCAGTCCCTATCATTCGTCGATTCAGAGGGTTCTTCATCCTTCTCTTTCGTGGCATCCATTTGAGGGCGTGCTCTGGTCATTGTTCGTCGGCTTAGTCCAGTTCCGAAACCGGTACCGGCCGTCGGTCGCGAATCGGATCGGGGAGCAGGCCGACAAGGTCCTGGTCATAAATATTCTTCTTGCGATCGGCCAGCGCCACAAAGCGGTAATACGTCTGCTGCAACTCTTCGCGGTCGAGCGTAAAGCCGAGTTGCTCCAGCCGATGCCGAAGCGCCGCGCGCCCCGAATGCTTGCCGAGCACCAGGTGAGTCTTTGCCACGCCTACCAGAGCGGGCGTCATAATTTCGTAACAGAGAGGATTAGCCAGCATCCCGTGCTGGTGAATGCCCGATTCATGTGCAAAGGCATTAGCGCCAACGATGGCCTTGTTCGGCGAAGGCTTGAAAGTAATAATCTGTCCCAGCACCTGGCTGGTCGGATATAACTGCTCGAGCTTGATGCTGGTGTTCACGCCATAGCGGTCGCCGCGCACGTAAAGCGCTGCGGCAATCTCTTCGAGCGCGGCGTTGCCGGCGCGTTCTCCAATGCCGTTGATGGTGCACTCCACTTGCCGCGCGCCGTTCTGGATCGCCGCCAGCGAGTTGGCAACCGCGAGGCCAAGGTCGTCATGACAGTGCGAGGAGAGGATGATGCCTTCGGCGTCAACCGCCGGAATGCGCTCGCGCACTTCGCGGAACATCTGGCCGTATTCCTCGGGTGTGGTGTAGCCCACGGTGTCGGGCATGTTGATGGTGGTAGCGCCGGCTTCAATCGCGACGCGCACCATCTCTACTAGAAAATCGCGGTCGGAGCGGGTAGCATCCTCCGGCGAAAACTCCACATCGTCCACCAGCGACCGGGCCAGCTTCACCGATTCGGCGGTCTGGTCCAGAGCCTGTTGACGGCTGATCTTCAGCTTGTATTCCAGGTGCAAATCGCTGGAGGCCAGGAACACATGGATGCGGGCGCGGTCGGCAAACTGGATGGCGCGCGCGGCCATCTCAATGTCTTCCGTCTTGGCGCGGGCCAATGACGCGATGCGCGGCTTGCGGATGGCCTGCGTTATCGTGGCGATGGCTGCGAAGTCGCCCTCGGACGCCATGGCGAACCCAGCCTCGATGATGTCCACGCCAAGATCCTCCAGAGCGTGGGCCATGGTGAGCTTTTCCTGCGTGGTCATGCTGCAGCCGGGAGACTGCTCGCCGTCGCGTAAGGTCGTGTCAAAAAAGGCTACGTGATTTTGGGTCATAAACTCGCCTGCCAGGGGAAGCTTTGTCGCGAACATTCATAGTGTCGCGCATTACGGCATCATAAGGCAAAGTTATTCTTGTTGTGGAACCAATTACAATTGCTTATAGTCCAGTTGTCAGGCATCAGTTGTCAGTTCTTAGTCCGCAAAGCCCGGTATGACTGACAACTGATCACTGATCACTGAGAACTGACAACTGCATTCCGGAGGAATGCTTGGAACTTACGCAACTCGAAACCTTTCTTGCCGTTGCCGAGGAGCGCAGTTTCTCGCGAGCGGCCGTGCGTCTGCATCGCACCCAGCCGGCGGTGAGCCAGGTCATCCGCAAGCTGGAGGCGGCGGTGGGCGAGACGCTCTTTGACCGCGCCGCCCGCGACGGATCCCTCACCGCGGCCGGTGTGCTGCTGCGCGACTACGCCCTGCGCCTCATGGCCCTGCGCCGCGAGGCCACCAGCGCGCTGGGTGAGCTCAAGACCCTGGAGCGCG
>PLEI01000033.1 GCA_003136415.1 Acidimicrobiaceae bacterium
CATTCGACCTGAGAGGTTCCGCGACGCCTGGCGTGGATGCACGAGAACTTCACATGCTATGAACGGGTGGAGGCGTTGGGTGATACGGACAGCTACGCC
Organism: Acidimicrobiaceae bacterium; assembly: GCA_003136415.1. Taxonomy (GTDB): domain Bacteria; phylum Actinomycetota; class Acidimicrobiia; order Acidimicrobiales; family RAAP-2; genus RAAP-2. Next base: position 100 of record PLEI01000033.1, read on the forward strand.
ACCCGATTGCGCGACTATGACCATAGTGGGCGTGATCAAGTCCAATGGGTGATCGATCGATTGCGGTCAGATCCACTGACGAGGTCAGCGACGATCACCACCTTTCAACCACTGACTGACGCGAGTTACATCCCCTGTGTCAGTTTGCTGGACTTCTTCTTGATCGACGACGTGCTGCACTTGTCGTGTTACGCACACAGTATTGACTTTGGCGCCAAGGGCTTCGGCAATCTCGTGGAATTAGCAAGCCTTCAAGAGGAGATTGCCCGGGATGTGGTGTGCGCCGTTGGAACGTTGACCATGATCATCAAGTCAGCACACGTCTACGAGAGTGATTTCGCGTACATGAACGGAGTCCTCTCGACGCAGCGAGATCTTGACTGAGTGAGAATTAACGCCCAGCCAAGGTCTGGTGAATCGAGATTCGATGGCGAGGAGCGACAGTTTAGGAGACGCGAGTCTCTCGATTCAGTGCAAGCGGCCTTAGACGTACCTGCCTACGCGCCAATCGCACCGATCGCGTCAAACGTTGCGTCGTCGAGCGTGACGTGTGCCGCCCCGAGATTTTCCTCGAGGTGCGCCACCTTTGAGGTGCCAGGAATAGGCATCATTACCGGCGAACGACGTAGCAGCCAGGCCAGCGACAACTGCGCAACCGTTACGCCTTGTGCCGATGCCAACGTGTGGAGTGGTCCACCGCTACGCGCAAGGTCACCGGCAGCGATGGGGAACCATGGTATGAAGCCAATGCCCTGCTCCTGGCAATAGTTGAGTACTTCTTCACTCTGTCGGTTGGTGACGTTGTACTGGTTTTGCACGGTCGAGATCGCCACTACGCGCTGCGCGTCCTTAATTTCATTGACGGAGACTTCAGAAAGTCCCACGGCCTGGACTTTGCCCTCATCGAGCAATGCCTTCAAGAGACCGAACTGCTCATCGCTGGGCACCGTCGGGTCGATGCGGTGCAATTGGAACAGGTCGAGCGAGTCTTGACCAAGTCGACGTAGCGACATCTCGCACTGTTGACGTAAGTAGTCGGGACGACCGCAGGGGACCCAGACGTCCGGGCCCGGACGCAAGAAGCCGGCCTTGGTGGCGATCTTCACGTTGCCGTAAGGGTGCAGGGCCTGCGCAATGAGTTCTTCGGAGACATTCGGTCCATACGAGTCGGCCGTATCGATGAAGTCGACACCCAATTCGACCGCGCGTCGTAGGACGGCGAGACATTCTTGGCGATCTTGGGGATAGCCCCAGACGCCCGTTCCAGTGATTCGCATCGCACCGTAGCCGAGGCGATTGACCGTTTGCTTTGCGTAAGTGAAGGTGGTGGGAATTGACATGGTATTCCTCGTTATCTGTTTAATCCTGGAGATCGAATAGTTTATGGGGACTGAAGGTCACATCATCTCAGGCTCGTGCCAATACGGGGCGTGAATATCGAGGAATGCCGCGCGGTTCTGGTTGGACTTGAATCCACGAACACTCAAAATAATTCCGGCGATCTCCAGGATTCAAAACAGGAGCGCCGTGTTCTGAATCCGGGACTGACGGCGGCTGAAGAGGGATTGGCAGTACTGGAGTCCTTTTACCCCCAAGATCTGATACTTCCCCGCGTCTAGTTCTTGTTGCGGGAGATGTTCCCCGAGCCCCCGCACCTCCCCAGAGACAATGGGTTGTCGCTCTAATTCGCGACTGCGACGCCGTGGGCGTGAAACCAGGCCTCCCACAGCCTGCGGACGCAAGTGGCAGAAATATTTGTGGCCACAACTTCACCAGCTCCACGGGATCGACGTAGAACCCGATGTCGTCACTGTTCCCCTCGGTGATGACGAGTTCGTAGACACGCACCCGGTCACGAAAGTTGGAGAGGTCGAAGTCCAAAGGGTCGCCCGACCAGAAGATGTGGTTGGGCAAGCGGATGACACCCGATGCTTTGTTAAATCCGCGACGCTTCCGATGACACGTCGCAATTACAACTTGAAGCCACCTTCGGGCGGTGCATCCCCCTCTTCCGAAGCGCTGGTGCCACCCGTCGCATTGTCGTCGTCGGCGTCAGTTGCCTCGAGTGAGCCGTGTTCGGCTTCGTAGGTCTTTAGCTCGGCGACCAGACTGTCGATCTGGGCGACGGTCTCAACGGTTGCCGTCCCCGTGTGCTGGGAGTAGGCCGCCTGACCCAGTTGACGAAGTAGTCCGTCGGCGCGACGCCGCGCTTGCACCCCTTCTATCTTGGACTGTCCCGCCTTGCCGGCCTCCTGCGCCTTCTGAGCGAGTTGGGCCGCCTGTGCCTTCATCTTGTCCATTAGTGCCATTGTTGCTTCCTTTCTATAACCGGTCGAAGATGCCGTCACGACGGGTGTCGTTGCGCTCCTCGTGTTCGAACTCGCGGTGCAGTGTTGACTGTAGGACGATCAGACCGTCACCGCTGAGGGTGACCAGATTAATGCCGGTACCGCCAAACGCGGCCGTCATGATCGTCTGGGCGTTCAGCGCGCCGACTCGTTCGACGTTGAAATTTACTGAATCGCTAAAGGCCACCACCGCTCCGGCGTGAACCTGGATCTTGCCACCGTAGTCGGCGGGGTTCATCTCGATCAGGCTGCCACCGCCGGCGACGATCACCGTACCCTCGCCAGTGAAGTGTTCGAAGATGAAACCTTCCTTCGATCGCCGACCGAGATTGAAGCCGGCCCAGTCGATGTCGTAATGAACGGATCCTTCGGCACAAATCAGCGCCCGACTCTCGGCGCGCCACCCGACGCCGCTTTCGACCTCGATGGCCCTCACCTGGCCGGGCTCGACACCGGCGAATGACACAAGTCCCGAGCCACCGCTCGGGGTGAACCACTGGAAGGCCAGGCTTTGACCGGAGATGACTCGCTTGCCGACTTCAGTCGCGGTGGCGAACGCCGCTTTGAGAAAGCTACCGCCCTGCTGTGCTTGCTGGTTGGCCTGGTCGGCGGTACCACCCGGCGTGGACAGCCGCGTCTCCAGGTTGACGTTGGTCGTCTTCCATCGAAATTTTCCCGCATCGGCAAAGACCGACTGCCCCGGGTCGAGTTGGCACGTCACGTGCTCCGAGAACCCTCCGGTGATCTTGGTTGTTAACGTCATGATTCACCTCGCAAGGGAAGATTACCTCCAGCGCCAGCCAATTGCATGGGCGACGTCGCTCATCCGTTGAAGCCACTGACGAGAAAGTATTAACAAGGTTGTGGCATCTGGCCGTTGCCCTTTGACCGGTACCAAAAGCCAACTGGTCGCCTCGAGCGGGTGACGCCCATGCAGTGAAGTTCCCTCGAAGACGGATCGACGAGGTCAGATTCGAAGGGACAGGACCCGCGGTCTCGCCCGGCGGCGTAAACAATGCGCCTCATTGACGTACGATGAAGAAACGAAGGGGCGCTCACCAACGCCGCTCGACGCGAGGTGCACAAATGGATGACGTCGAATTGACTCGCGGCGAGATCGACAATCTCCTTAATCGACTTTGGCGGTTGCCAGTAGCCAATGTCGCCGACGCGATGGACCGAATCAGTGCCGTCGACTCGGGAATCCGCCAAATGTGGCACGGGGCGCGCATCGTGGCACGGGCGTACACGGTGCTCACGAGGAGTGGCGACAACCAGGGCATCCATGAGGCCCTCGACCGCGCCGCGCCCGGTGAGGTGCTAGTGGTCAATGGGTTTGGGGACCCCTCGCGGGCGTTAATCGGTGAACTGGTCGCGGGCCGTGCCAAGGCCAATCGTCTCGCCGGTTTCGTCATCGATGGCGCCATTCGCGACGTCGAGGAGATCGAACGCCTCGGTGTGGCAGTTTTCGCCCGCGCGGTCACGCCCGCCGGTCCCTACAAGATGGGTCCCTACCTTCATCAAGTGCCCGTTGCGTTAGGTGGTCAATGTGTTCTGCCCGGCGACGTCATCGTGGCAGACGCCGATGGGGTAGTCGTTATACCTTTTCATCGCTTGTCCGATACCGTCACGGCGGCGGAACAGATTCAGGCGAATGAGGTGGAGAAGAAGGCCGCCATTTCTCAGCTAGCGAAGGACGTTTGAACGAGGGTGATTCAGTAAATCCTTAGTGGTTCGTCGGGACAACGTGGGAACGCGAGTGGCCACAAATGCCATCTCCCCTGTGATGGAGGAACTCTTAGATTTCGCTGGTGGCACCGAGCAGTATCTCGGCGAGTTGCTCGAGTGCCGGAAGCGATTGCTGGAGAACCTCGCGTTCCATCGGAGCAAGCTGGGCCAGCGCTTCTTCCAGCGCGAGCGTACTCGCCGCTCGCTGAGTCTCGATGAGTTTGCGCCCGGCTCGCGAGACTTTCACCAGCGTCACCCGGCCGTCGACGGAATCGTGTTCGCGCTCCACCAGTTTCAATTCCTCCAGCGAGTCGACGACTTTGGACAACGTGGCGGGGGTAACGCGCTCGAGGTGGGCGAGTACACCCATGCGAACCGGTTCGCTCTGCTCAATACGAAAGAGGACTGACACTTGCGAGGGGGTGATGCCCGTGGTGGCGCTGAGACGCAAGGCCCGATATATCCGGGCAATGGTAACTCGTAACTCGGCGGCGGCCGATTTCTGGTCTGTCGTCTTCACCGAGAGTTTGACATCAGTCACGTCACCACTATATTGGTAATTAGTTAGTAATAACTAAATACCTTCTCTGTCGTCGTCCACAGGAGTCTTTCGTGTCAACTATGAACGTCCCCACGGCGTCCTCGGTGCATTCCGATCACTACAAGTGGATTGCCCTGTCCAACACCACTTTGGGCATTTTGCTCGCCACGATCAACGGCTCGATTCTGCTCATCGCCTTACCTAACATTTTTCGGGGCATCCACCTCAATCCCTTGGCGCCGTCCAATACGCCGTACTTCTTGTGGATCCTGACCGGCTTCTTGTTGGTCACCTCCGTGCTGGTGGTGAGCTTCGGGCGGGTGGGGGACATCTTCGGGCGGGTGCGGATGTTCACTCTCGGATTCGCCATTTTCACCGTCTTCTCCATCCTGCTGTCCGTCACCTGGTTGACCGGGACGAGTGGCGCAATGTGGATAATCGCCATGCGGGTGGGCCAGGGGGTGGGTGGCGCGTTCTTGTTCGCCAACTCCAACGCAATTCTCACCGATGCCTTTCCGGTCAATGAGCGCGGACTGGCCCTCGGCATCAACGGCGTGGCCGCGATCGGCGGTTCCTTCATGGGACTGGTGATCGGCGGTGTCTTGGCACCCATTGAATGGCGACTGGTCTTTCTGGTTTCGGTTCCGGTGAGTTTGCTCGGTACCTTCTGGTCGTACTGGAAGCTCCGCGACAATGGCACGCGCACGCCCTCGAGCATTGACTGGACCGGCAACTTCACTTTCGCTATTGGTCTGATTGCGGTGTTGACGGGAATTGTCTATGGCCTGCAGCCCTACGGCGGCCACGCGATGGGTTGGACGAGTCCCTTCGTGCTCTCGTGCCTCATTGGTGGTGTCGTGGTGCTCGTGGCCTTCGTCTACATTGAGCGCAGGGTGAAGGATCCCATGTTCCAGCTGAGCCTGTTCAGCTCGCGCGGATTCGCCATGGGCAACTTGGCCACGCTCTGTCTGTCACTGGCGCGCGGTGGTCTCCAGTTCATCCTGATCATCTGGCTCCAGGGGATCTNNCTGATCATCTGGCTCCAGGGCATCTGGTTGCCCCAGCACGGCTACGACTTTGCGCGCACGCCGTTGTGGGCGGGCATCTACATGATCCCACTCACCATCGGATTCCTCATTGCCGGTCCCGTCTCGGGACGATTGGCCGACCGCCATGGTGCGCGCAACTTCGCCACCATTGGTCTGGTTTTGACGGGACTGAGCCTCGTGGGTCTGCAGGCGATTCCCATCAATTTCCCCTACGCGTTGTTCGCGGCGCTCTTGTTGCTCGTGGGACTGTCGATGGGCCTCTTCGCCGCACCGAACTCCTCGGCCGTCATGAACTCGCTGCCCGCCAATCGCCGCGGCGCGGGCGGCGCCATGTTGAACACCTTCCAGAACTCGGCGTCGGTGCTCTCGATTGGCTTCTTCTTCACGGTTATCACGCTGGGGCTCTCCGCGTCGTTACCCCGGTCGTTACTCACCGGGCTCACCCAGCAGGGAGTTCCCCTCGCCCAAGCGACCGCCATCAGCCACATCCCCGCCATCGGCAGTTTGTTCTCCGCCTTCCTCGGCATTAATCCCATTCAGCAGCTGCTCGGACCGCAGGTTCTCGCTCTGCCCGGCGTGCACTCCCAGGTCTTGTTGGGGCACAGTTTCTTTCCGAGCCTCATTGAGACGCCCTTCGCCCACGGGCTGCATCTGGCGTTCCTCTTGGCGGCGGCACTGTGTTTCCTCGGTGCGGTCTTTTCGTGGATGCGTGGGCCCGGGGTGCAGCTTCACGAAGCGCCCCTGCGCGAGGAAATCGCCGAGGGGTACGCCGCGGTCGGTGAAGTCGCGATGGTCGAAGCGGGTGCCGGATCCGATGGCGAGTTCCCAGAAGTGTTGCGCAACGACGAATCCTGACGGACCGCGGTACACCCGGAGCATCCACTGCTCCGCCCCCTGGGGTAGGGCCACGGACATTGAAGTGCACCTTTGAGAGTGCGTGGGTTAAGGTCAATGGAGAGATGGGATCGGGCAACGCCTGTGATATCCGTCTCGACGCCGCCAACTGTGACGACGCCTACTCGAGGAGTCCCGATGGCTGATAAATCACCGAACCAACACAACACCAAAAAAGTCGGCAAGTCGCTGAAAGAAAAGCGCAACGACAAGCACGCCAAGAAGGAAGAGAAGAAAGGCCTCCTGGGCGAGAAGGCCTAGTCTCGCACCCGACGCCACTCAGGCGACGGTGGGCCCGCCCCCGTCGGACACCATCTCGGCGCCCGTCGCGTGCCACGCGACCATGCCCCCCTCGAGGTTGACGGCGTCGAAACCGCTTTCGAGCAAGAAATGGCCAGCGCGAGCCGATCGAGCGCCGGAACGACACACGCAGATGATGACGCGGTCGCGCGGCAGGTCGTCAATGAGGTCAGGTAGGGCCGACAAGGCGATGTGCCGGGCGACCGGCGAGTGACCGGCGTCCCACTCATCGTCTTCTCTCACGTCGAGCAGGAGGGCGCCGTTGCCCAGTAATACCATTGCGCGTTCGACGCCGATGTTCTCGATCTGGCTCATTCTCTCCACCTTTATGACCATTGGCTGATACCGGTTTTGCCCCTCCTCACCCTAGACTTCACTCGTGACGACTAGTGACTTCATCTCGCAAATTTCGACACTGGAACTGGTCGAAGCGCTTGACTCCGACGCCGATCTCTACATGATCGATGTGCGCGATTCTGATGAGGTTGCCGACTGGCAGATTCCGGGCGTCCACAACATCCCCCTCGCACAGCTCAATAATTCACTCGATCAGGTTCCCCGTGATCGTCACCTCGTCATGATCTGCGCCAAGGGTGCGCGGGCGCTGCAGGGTGCGCAGACTCTGGCGGAGCACGGGATTGAGAGCGCCGTGCTGGACGGCGGCATGGGAGCGTGGGCGTCGACCTACGACACGGTGACCGGGGACTTCGGCGGCGCCACGGTGGTACAACTTCGCCGACGCGGCAAGGGCTGTCTCTCCTACGTGGTGGGCGCGGGGGAGCGATGCGTTGTTATCGATCCTTCCCTCGACGTCGAGCAGTACGAGAACGTCGCCACGTCGCACGGGTGGAATATCACCCACGTGCTCGACACTCACCTGCACGCCGACCACATCTCGGGCGCGCGTGACCTCGTGGGGCGAAGCGGCGCCACGTTGCTGTTGAGTCCCTCTGACCCCTTCAACTTCGCGTTCGAGCCGTTGACTGACGGGCGGCGCATCGAACTGGCGAACCAGGTGGAGCTCACCGTGTCGGCGGTGAGCGTGCCCGGACACACCGAGGGTTCGACGATGTACCAACTCGGGGTGTCGGCCATTTTCACCGGCGACACCTTGTTCCTCGAGAGCGTCGGTCGCCCCGACCTGGCGGATCAAGCCGAGGTGTTCGCGCACAATCTGTACCAGAGTCTCCACGAGCGCGTCCTGCCCCTCTCGGACACGACCGTTGTCTTCCCCGCGCACTACGGCGCCGCCGTTGAAGTGCACGTCGGACAATTCGTCGCACGTCCCTTGGGTGACCTGCGCACCACGCTGCCGGCGCTGGTGATGAACGAGACCGATTTCGTAGCCTGGGCCGTGGCCAACGTGAAGGACCGTCCGCCGAACTACCAGCGCATCGTGCGCATCAATGCGGGCAACGAGTCGCTGGCGAATGACGCGGCGGATATGGAACTCGGTCCGAACCGCTGCGCGATCGCGTAAGGGACTACTTCGGTGCCGCGACGGCGCCGTCTCGCACCACGACGCCCGCCGCGCTGAGCGCGTCACGTATCTCGTCGGCGATGACGTACTGGCCTTGGGCGCGTGCCGTGGCGCGAATGGCGTTGAGCGCCTCGGCCAAACGTTCCTGGGCCGCGCGCAGCGCAATGACTTCGCCTTCGTCGACCACGTTGATCACGGGCGGCGCCAATTCATCGACCGGTTCCAAAATGCGGGCCGTGGCCCCCAGGTCGGCGAGAGTCACGACACTGGCGTTCGCGAAGTCGGTCACCCGGCCATCGAGACGCCAGTGGGCCTCGCCCTTGCCCTTCACCGTCATCGTCAACGTCGCCAGGTCGATGACCGCCGCCGTGTGCTCGTCGACGCCCAAGACGCCGACGCCCTCGGGCAATGTTTCTTCCAGGAGGCGCAACCGGCGTTCGCCGAGGTAACAGCGGCTCGTGTCGTAGTCACGGCCTTCGGCGTTGTTGTAGTGCGCCAGCACCACGCAGTCCATCCCCACCGCGGCCATCAAGTTGAGTCCGGCGAGCCACTCCAGCTCTGATCCGGATTTGTAGATCTCGTACACCGGCGGCGTGTAGTGGCCCAGCGTCAGGGCCGCCGCGGAGGCGAAGCACACCACTCCGCCCTGGGCCAGCACTGACGTGAGGTCCGTACTCAGGTTCATGGGCATCCACTGGCGCAGCGCGTACGAGGGGCTGCCCGGTCCGGCGAAGACGTAGTTCGAGCGGCGGATGCCGTCCTTGAAGTTCTGTCGTTGCTCCGGCGTCGNNCTTCTCGGTCATCTGCGGCACGTTCTCCTGAAAGCCGAAGGGCGTATTGAGGTTGACCGCGCGAGGTGGGTCGAGGTGAGCGAGAAGGCCTCGGTGCACCTTCGTCATTCCGGGTCCGGTCTCACCGGACCCCAGGAGAGCAAGTACGCCACGGGACATGATGCGAGCGTAGTGGTCGTGGGGCGAATTCGCTTCCAGCCGCTAGGTTGAGGCCATGAGCTTTGTCGTTCAGGTTCGTCAACGTGCGAGAGGAAACGTCTCGGCGGCGATGGTCGTGTGGTCGGTCGCCATGACGGTGATTCTGGCTACGTGGGAGATCAGTCGCGCTGACGATGGGCGCGCGGTCCTTTCCGGGCTGCTCGCGACAGTTCTCTTCGGCGTCTACCTCGGGTGGCGCCGCCGGGGTGCGGCGGTCTTCGTGGCTCCCATGGTCAGCTGGAGTTTCGCGTGGCTGCCACTGTGGATCTCCGCGATGATCCGTCACGGATTCGTCAAGGGTCTCTTCGTAGGTTTCTTCCTCGTGACCGTGGGTTGGCTGGTGATCGGCACCCTGGAATTCCTGTCGCTCGGCGCGGTGACGATGTTGGTGCGCAGTGTTCGCGGCGGCGCCCCGCGCACCGGTGACGACGAGGTCATTATCTTTGGCCCGAACGATTTGCGTTAGGGCTGCGCCAAGTCCATTCCCTCGGCGATCAGTCGCCAGTCATCGTGCGCGGGCGCCTGGGGGTCGGGACCGAGCACCTGCAGACACACGTGGTCGGCGCCGGCGGCAAAGTGATCATTCACGCGCTGCGCGATGACGCGGGCATCGCCGTGGACCACCATCGCGTCACACAGCCTTTCTGATCCACCGCGGACGTAGTCCTCGGGTTCAAATCCCATGCGCCGCCAGCTCGCGCGGTAATTCTCGAGCCCCGTGTAGAACTCCAGGTGCGCGTGCGCGCGGGCTAAAAACTCTTCGCGGCTCGGTGCGATGACGACGGCCTGCTCCACGTTGAGGAACTTGTCGCCGACGAGCGAACGAGCCATCACGGTGTGCTCGACGTTGACCAGATACGTAAGCACGCCGTCGGCCATCTCCGCGCCGAGTTCGAGCATCTTGGGTCCTAGGGCCGCGATGACCCTTGCGAAGGGCTGTTTGGCTTCCTGGGCGTGCATCGGTGCCTTGTCCATGGCCGTGAGGTACTCGCGCATGGTGGCGAGGGGTGACTGGTATTCGTGTCCGCGCAGGCGATCCACGAGGGGTTGGTGGCTCACGCCGAGGCCCAACACAAATCGCTCATCGAACGTGGCGTTCAACGTCCGCGCCGCGTTGACCGCGGCCACGGCGTCGCGACCCCAGATGTTGGTAATACCCGTCGCCACCGTCAGCGTGGACGTGGCGGATAAGAGCAACGTGGCGCTGGTGAGCGACTCGCGTCCCCAGGACTCGGGGAACCACAGCGCGGAGTAGCCCAACGCCTCGATCTCGGCGGCGACGCCCCCGTGCGCGCGGGGTGCGACGAAGTCGTGCGTGCCCGTCCAAATGCCGACGCTGCCCCGGAGGTGTGACAGCGAGGACGGCATAGCGGGCATGACTTCATTGTAGAGAAGGTTTGCCCCCCCTCGGCCGACCGACAACAATGGGTCATGGCCTACGTCATCGCCACCGTGTCGCTGTGGATGATCGTGTCGGCCCTGACCGCGCTGCGCCCCGGACGTCGGGGGCTTTTCGCGGCCTTCGCCTATCCCGTGGGGTGGGCCGCCGGCGAACTACCCGTGCAAGCGATTCTCCTGGATCTCGCAATGTTGCTGCTCCTTCGCTGGTGGGGCTGGCCCCGGTCCGCGTGGTTGGGTCCGCTCGTCTTGATCACGGCGCTCGTGGTGGTCGTCGAGAACCTGGTGCTCATCGTGGTGCAGTTTCTTTCGCGCTCGGTGGTCCGCCGGGCGCTCGCATCGAGCCCGCGCCGACCGTTGACGATCGGTCGTCCGCGAGACGACGTGTCGGGCTCGTGGTGGCGCACGATGCTCCAAATCCCTTTTCACCCTCGCAATATGCAGTTCATCTCCAACGTTGCCTACGGTCCGCACCCTCGCCAGGTCCTCGACGTTTGGCGGACGTCGCGAACGCCCCAGGATGCGCCGGTGATCGTATATTTTCACGGCGGAGCGTGGACTTTTGGGGACAAGCGCGAGCAGGGACGTCCCATGCTGCACGAATTCGTCGCGCGCGGATGGATCGTGGTCACCAGCAACTACCGCCTGTCACCCGGGAATGCGTGGCCCACCCATATGGTCGACGCCAAGCGAGTGCTCGGGTGGGTGAAGAAGAACATCGCCAACTACGGCGGGGACATCGACCGTCTGATAGTGGCCGGTGGATCGGCCGGTGGTCACTTGGCCGCCCTGTTGGCACTTTCGGAGCCCGAGGAGTGGCTCAGTCCCGACCAGTGCGACGTCGTCGACTGGTCGGTGCGTGGATGCATCGCGCTCTACGCGGTGCTCGAGATGACCGGCGACGAAGCACACTGGCGCGGCCTCGGCCACGGGCTGCGCATCCTGCTCGAACGTCGCGTCGTGCAACAGCCCTTTATGGGAAATGAAGCCCTGTACGAACAAATGTCGCCGTATTATCGGATCAACGAGGACGCGCCGCCCTTTCTCGTGGTGCAGGGCGGTAACGACACACTGGTCGACGTGAACGTGGCACGCAATTTCGTGGTCGAGTTTTCGCGCCGGGCGCTCGCACCGATCTACTACGTGGAGCTACCCCTCACCCAACACGCCTTTGATCACACGGCCAGTCCGCGCACGTCATCGACCACCCGGGCGGCGATCGCCTTCGCCGAATCGGTGACCCGGACTCGGCGTCCCCTCACCGACGAACTCCTCGCCAGTTATCAGTCGCCGCCGGTCGAGGTTCTCGTCGACGACGGTGCGACGGGCTGGCGGCCGGCGATCGACGTGGCGAGCCGACGCGGGACTTTTTACGTCGTGAGTGCCGACAACGCCTTCTCGAATCCTTTTGACATCGACAACGAACGCCGCCGCGCCGAACTCGATGAACTGGCGCGAAGCAAGGGACTGTTGAGTTCTCCCGCGATTGGACGTGACCCCCAGGGCGCGTGGCCCGAGGAGAAGGGGCTGGCCATCTTCGAACAATCAGAAGAGTTCTGTCGTGCGCTGGGCCGGGCGTTCGAACAGCACGCCATCTACGAAGTCACCCCCGACGACTGTCGGGTCGTCGTCGTCTCCTAGGCGTCGGGCGCCAACGTCACGCGCACGCTGAGCTCGCTGGCCTCTTCGTACACGACGCTGCGCACTCCGCCGGCGTCGACCAGGTCGCGCTGACCCGCCTGCACCGTCTCGAGCGTCTCGCCGGGTCCGGCGACGACGAGTTCGGCGACTTGCCTACGTTGCGAGACCTTCTGGGTGCTCTTCTCGCGGCGCACCGCCTCGAGCACGTCGCCCACCGCGAAGTACACGCCTGAGCTCAACGGCGCGTTCCCCAGTTCATCCAGGGTGGGCCACGCGGCCACGTGCACCGAATCCGTGTGCCACCAGCGCCATACCTCTTCGGTGACGAAGGGCACGAAGGGAGCGAGCAGGCGCTGCAGGGTCGAGAGGGTCAGAGACATCGTGGCGTGCGCCGAACGAGTGGCGTGATCGGTCACGTCGCCGTAGGAGCGCGTCTTGGCCAGTTCGACGTAGTTGTCGCAGAAGGTCCAGAAGAACGCTTCGGTGCGCTCGAGCGCGCGGGCGTAGTCGTAGTTGTCAAAGGCCGACGTGGTTTCGACGATCAACTGGGCGAGCAGCGCCAGTAGGTCACGGTCGATGGGCTCACTGACGTCGGCGGCGGTTACCGACGAGGCACCCTCCAGTCGGCCCAGGACGAACTTGGACGCGTTCAGGATCTTGATCGCCAAGCGCCGGCCGATCTTCATTTGCCCTTCGTCAATCGCGGTGTCGGTGCCGGGTCGTCCCGAGGCCGCCCAGTAACGCAGCGCGTCAGCGCCGTGCAGTTCCAGGAGCGGCATCGGTGTCACGACGTTGCCGATGGACTTGCTCATCTTCTTGCGGTCCGGGTCCAGGACCCAGCCCGAGATCAGCGCGTCGGTGAAGGGCAACGAGTCGAACTGGAAGTGGCTACGCACGACGGTCGAGAACAGCCAGGTGCGGATGATCTCGTGGGCCTGGGGGCGCAGATCCATGGGAAAGATCCGCTCGAAGAGGTCCGTTCCCCAGTGGCCAGCGATCTGTGGCGACAAAGAACTCGTCGCCCAGGTGTCCATGACGTCGGGGTCGCCGATGAAGCCACCGGGCTGGTTGCGCTGGGTCTCGTCGAAGCCGGGAGCCGGGTCGCTCGAAGGGTCGACGGGCAGCGACGTCACCGCGGCGACGATGGGGTGGTCGAAGTCGACGACGCTGTTCTCGTCGAGGTGGTACCAGACGGGGAACGGCACGCCGAAGAAGCGTTGGCGTGAGATGTTCCAGTCGACGTTGAGACCCTCGACCCACGACTTGTAGCGGTGCTTCATGAAGTCCGGGTGCCACTTGAGCTGCTCGCCGCGCGTGAGCAGTTCCTCGCGGTGTGCCAGGGTCGAGACGAACCATTGGCGCGACGTCACGATCTCGAGGGGGCGCTCGCCTTTTTCGTAGAACTTGACTGGGTGGGTGATGGCGCGTAGTTCGCCGATCAGCGCGCCATTCTCGCGCAGAGCGTCCACGACCGTGGCGCGCACCTGGTTGACGGTGCGGCCTTCGAGACGGGCGTAGAAGCTCGTCGCAGCTTCGAGGTCGCGGGTCGGCCAGTTCTCACCGCCGAAGTCCGCGGGCAAGAAGCGTCCATCGCGGCCGATCAGGGCGCGCGTGGGCAACGCCAGTTCGCGCCACCACGTGACGTCGGTGGTATCGCCGAAGGTGCAGATCATGGCGACGCCCGATCCCTTCTCGGGATCGGCGAGCTCGTGAGCGACCACGGGAACCTCGACGTGAAAGAGGGGTGTCACGACGGTGGTGCCAAAGAGGGGCTGGTAACGCTCGTCGTCGGGGTGCGCCACGAGCGCCACGCAACTGGCTAGCAATTCTGGCCGGGTGGTCTCGATCTCCACGGTCCCCGAGCCGTCGCCCTTGGCGAAGGCCACGCGGTGGTAATTGGCGGGACGCTCGCGGTCTTCGAGTTCGGCCTGGGAGACGGCGGTGCGAAAGTCGACGTCCCACAAGGTCGGCGCCTCGGAGGAGTAGACCTCGCCGCGATCGAGCATCTCGACGAAGGCGCGCTGGGAGATCGCCTGGGAGTGCGGGGAAATCGTCGAGTATTCGAGCGTCCAGTCGACGCTCAGGCCCAAGTGGCGCCAGAGGTTCTTGAAGACTTCTTCGTCGGTGGCGGTGAGGTGCTGGCAGAGTTCCACGAAGTTCTTGCGCGAGATCGATATCTTTGCTTCGCCGGGCTTCTCGGGGGCGGCGAAGTCGGGGTCGTAGGGCAGTGACGGGTCGCAGCGCACGCCGAAGTAGTTCTCGACGCGACGTTCGGTGGGTAGACCGTTGTCGTCCCAACCCATTGGGAAGAAGACCTTCTTACCGCTCATGCGCTGGTAGCGCGCGATCAGGTCGGGGTGGGTGAAACTAAAGACGTGGCCAATGTGCAAGGAGCCCGAGACCGTCGGTGGGGGCGTATCGATGGAGTACACCTCGGCGCGCGTGGCCGAACGGTCGAAATGGTAGATCCGCTCGTCGTCCCAGCGAGCCAGCCAGGTCTCCTCAAGGCCTTCGATCGTCGGCTTTTCGGGAACGGTGCGGGGACTGAGGTCGTCGGTCATGGTGTAGTGAGTTTAGGTCAGGCGCTTTGGCGCCTTTGTCGACGACGCGCGACCCCCGTCGCCCGCGACGAAGGGGTGCGCCGATGCGGTGGCGTAGTTTGTACACGTGCTGCGCCTCTACGACACCGTCCACGGCGAGGTCCGCGACCTCGCGACTCGCGAGAGTGGACACCTCTCGATGTACGTGTGCGGCCCCACCGTCTACGACTTGCCCCATTTGGGACACGGGCGGTTCACCCTGGTGTGGGACGTCGCGCGGCGCTGGTTCACCTTCCGGGGACTCGACGTGCGTTACGTCTCGAACATCACCGACATTGACGACAACATCATTAATCGCGCCCAACGCGAGGGATCGTCCGAAACGGAAGTATCGGCGACCTACGAGAACGAGTGGTGGAAGGCGATGTCGGCCATCGGCGTCGCCCGTCCCGATGACATTCCCCACGCCACGCAGTACGTACCCGAAATGGTGACCTTGATCGAGTCGTTCCTGGCGCAGGACATCGCCTACGTGATCAGCGACGGCGTCTACTTCGACACCTCACGCGTCCCCGACTACGGACTCCTCGCCGGACAGCCGCTCGACACGCTGCGCGCCGGGGCACGCGTTGACGCCAACGACGAAAAGCGCAGTGTGTGGGACTTCGCGTTGTGGAAGTTCGCCAAACCGGGCGAGCCCGTGTGGAGTGCGTCCTTCGGCGACGGACGACCGGGCTGGCACACCGAGTGCGTCGTGATGTCGCTCGCACTACTGGGCGACGGCTTCGACCTGCACTGCGGCGGTCTCGATCTCAAGTTTCCCCACCACGAAAACGAGCGCGCCCAGGCAGAGGCGGCCCGGCGCCCCTTCGCCCAGCACTGGGGACACAACGGCTGGGTGATGGTGGGCGACGAGAAGATGAGCAAATCCCTCGGAAACTTCACGTCGTTGACGGACCTGCTTCAGCACACCGACGCCCGGGCGTACCGGTTGTTGGTCATCCGTTCGCACTACCGTTCTCCCATCGAGGTCTCGCCCACGACGATCGCCGACGCCGAACGAGCATTGGGCCGCCTCGACGCCCTCGCCCGGCGCTTTGATGTGCCGGTGCTCGGGGGTGAACAGTTGGTGATGGCGAGTGAGTACGCCTTCTCGGGCGCTTCGGCCGATCTCGTGGAGAAGGTGGGCGCTCTCCTCGACGAGGACCTCAACACTCCCTTGGCCGTCGCGGTACTCTTTGACGCCGTCAGCGCTGCTAACACGCTCGCTGATCAGGGGGAAATTGGCGCTGGCGCCGAGCTTGCCCTGGCCGTCACCGTGTTGTTTGGGGCGTTGGGGCTGAGCGTTTTCTCGGCGGTGCACGATTCGGACGACGAAGTGCGCGCTCTCGTGAGTGCCCGTGACGAGGCCCGCAGCGTCGGAAATTGGGGGGAAGCGGACCGTTTGCGTGACGAATTGGTGTCGCGGGGATGGATTGTCGAGGACTCTACCGACGGAACCCGCATCCGACGCGGATAAAAAATATTTGTTGACGTGTACCAAAGCAGGTAGCCTTTGGCCTGAGGTTGCCGTTGTGGTTCCCTCCGGAATAGGCTGACGCCTTTTCCAAAGAAACAAGGAGGCCACAGTGGCTGTAGGAACCGTTAAGTGGTTCAATGACGAGAAGGGCTGGGGTTTCATCGCTGTTGATGGCCAGCCGGACGTCTTTGTTCACTACTCGGAGATTCAAGGTGAGGGTCGCAAGACGCTCGTCGAGGGTCAGACGGTCGAGTTTGATGTCGAGCCGGGCGATCGTGGCCCACTCGCTAAGCGCGTCGTCCTGAACTAACCAATCATTCTGAAGTAGGCAACCGCCGCCCTCGGGCGGCGGTTGTTCCATTTGCTTCGCACTGTTGGTCATGCAATAAGGTGGGCATAGTTACCCACGGGTAACCCGTGACGAATCTTGGGGTGTCGATGGCCGATTTTTCTCTTGCACTCAACGAAGACCAGATCACTGTCCGCGACTGGGTCCACGGCTTCGCTGTCAACGTCATGCGTCCAGTCGCCCAGGAGTGGGACGAACGCGAAGAGACCCCCTGGCCCGTCATCCAAGAGGCGGCGAAGGTGGGCATCTACTCGCTGGACTTCTTCGCGAGTGCTCTGGCGGACCCGTCGGGCATCACCATGGTGCTGGCCCTCGAGGAGCTCTCCTGGGGCGACGCCGGCCTGTGCATGGCGATCATGGGCTCCACGTTGGCGATGGCCGCCATCATGGGCAACGGCACTCCCGAACAAGTGGCCGAGTGGATTCCGGCGTGTTTCGGTACTCCCGATGACGTCAAGGTGGCGGCCTTCGGCGTCAGCGAACCCGACGCCGGCAGCGACGTTTCGTCGCTGCGCACTCGCGCCGTCTACGACGAGGCGACCGACGAGTGGGTGCTCAATGGCACCAAGACCTGGATCACCAATGGCGGCATCGCCGACGTCCACGTCATCGTCGCCTCGGTCGACCCCGCTCTCGGTGGCCGAGGGCACGCGTCCTTCGTGATCGCCGAGGGAACTCCCGGCCTGCGCATGGGCCAGAAGTTCAAGAAGATGGGCATTCGTGCCAGCCACACCGCGGAGGTGGTGTTGGAGGAATGCCGAGTTCCGGGCAGGTGCCTGCTCGGCGGCAAGGAGAAGCTCGACGAGAAGCTGGCCCGCGCTCGCGAGGGCGTAAAGACCTCGGGCCAGGCGGCCATGGCGACCTTCGAAGCCACCCGCCCCTACGTCGGAGCGCAGGCGGTCGGTATCGCGCGCGCCGCCTACGAGTACTCGCTCGACTACGCCAAGGAGCGCCGCCAGTTCGGCAAAGCCATTATCGAGAATCAGGCAATTGCTTTCAAACTCGCCGACATGAAGATGCGTACTGACGCGGCTCGGCTACTCGTGTGGCGGGCCGCGTGGATGGCGGCCAATCGCCAGCCGTTCCTCAGTGGTGAAGGATCACAGTCGAAACTCTTCGCCAGCGAAACGGCCGTGCACGTTACCGAAGAGGCTATTCAGATTCTCGGTGGATACGGCTACGTGCGTGATTACCCGGTGGAGCGATGGCATCGCGACTCCAAGATCTACACCATCTTCGAAGGGAC
>PLEI01000113.1 GCA_003136415.1 Acidimicrobiaceae bacterium
GCGGAGAAGGGGTAGGTCGCGCTCTGTGCGTAGCTCGTGCCCGATCCGTTGGCGGCGGTGTTCCAGCCGGCGAAGGTGTAGCCGCTACGAGAGAAGGAATTCAGAGTGAGCGGAGTGGGCACGCTGGCGGTCTCAGGATTCATCGATCCACCCGTCGAACCGTTGCCGACGAAGGTGACGTTAGGCGTCCACTGGGCGTAGAGGGTGGTGGGCGCGGAGAAGGGGNNCCCGATCCGTTGGCGGCGGTGTTCCAGCCAGCGAAGGTGTAACCGGTGCGAGTGAAGGCGTTCGGTGTCAGCGCAGTTGGCGCACTCGCGGTCTCGGGGGCCATCGATCCGAAAGTCGAGTTGTTGCCGTTGAAGGTGACGTTGGGTGTCCACTGGGTGTAGAGGTTCGTTCCCCCTGTTTCGAAGGGGTAACTGGCCCCGTCGGCGTAGGCGGAACCCGATCCATTGGCGGCGGTGTTCCAGCCAGCGAAGGAATAACCGGTGAGGGTGAAGGCGTTGGCGGTGAGAGCGGTCGGCACGTTGGCAATCTCAGAACTCATCGAACCGCCGACGACGCCATGGCCATTGCTATTGCCATTGAAGACGACGGTCGGTGTAGCAGAAAAGATTGCGGCAATCGACGTGTTGTTGGCTGCCGATGTCGAAGTTGCGGTGGGGGCGTAACTAGTACTGGTGCTGAGCGACACGTTCGAAGTGACGAGGTTTCCTTGGGCGGTAACGGTCCAGGTGAACCCGGAGGTGGTGCCCGGGACTCCAGTTGAGAGGTTCTCCGCGTAGCCCCAATACAGTTGATTGACGACGCTATTACTGTTGACGCTGGGAAAATCAATAGCCGTCGTCGTGGGGGCGCCCGCACCATTGCCCGGGACGGCCCCCCACGTCACGGGATTGGATGAGGTAAAGGAATCACTCACCAACTCGGGACCGGGATTGATGCCTGAGATGTCCGACGAATACGTTGCATCAATCGTGGTGGGGCCAGTTGACGTTGCGACCGCCCACCAGATCTCCTCGGTGATGACGGGGGTCGTCGGACCGACAAACCTTTCGGCAAGGTGCCACGTGCCGGTCTTGGCAGAGGAGACTGAACCCACCGTAATGGTCGGCGAGTGGATCTGCGATTGGAAGATCACCAGGTCGCCGATATTTTGGGGATTTACGGTCACGGTCGTTACACCCTGAGATTCTGAAGCGACCGGGTTGGTGGCTTGGGAAATCGTCGTTCCAGCGGCAAAAGCCGGAGTCGCGACTCCGATGGTGAGAACCGACGTTAACAAGGCAAGTGATACGACACCAGTCGCGAATCGGGCGGTCGTACGTCGCATTACGTGTGTGCCAAACATTAAACAACTCTCCCCCGGACTGGAGATTCCTGCGAATCTCTTGGACACTGCTTTGAAGCAGGATAACAGTAACAATGTGAGCCCTCCACTCACCAAGATGTAGATTTCCCCCGAATCTGAGAATTGCCTCGGGCCCGGCGCGCCAACGGGCGCCGCGCGGTGACGCACCCCGAATTGAGGTGGGCTTACCCGGGTTGGCGCGCCAGCGACAATGGCGCCTTTGGGCTCTGCGAACTCAAGATCGTCGCGAAGCCGTTCTTGCTACTTCGAGTCCAGCGCAAAGATCTTGGCAATTGACCACTCGTCAACTCGAAGGTCGTTGCACATCAGCCAGACGTGGGCGGCGCGACTGGAAATGGGCAAGTACTCGGGGGCGTGGCGACCCAACACGCGCCGATCAGCGATAGAACCGTGCTCCGAGAGGCAAACGTGGGGTATCACTGACTCGAACTCATCGTTATAAGGATGAAAATCAGGGAACTCTCGTTGCAGCAGCTCGATGATCGATCGAAAGGAGTCACTCTCCGAAGGCTCCAAGTAGACGACATTGGTGCCAAACCAGCGCACCTGATTGAGTTCGAAGTCGAACGCCTCAATCCCACTGAACAACGTCGAGAGTTGCCGCACGACATCAGGCGTCACTGACGCGAGAGGCAAGAAGGGGAACGCCAGCGTCACGTGAGGCGGCATCAGGTCAAGGTCATTGCGATAGAGGCGACACAGTCTCCAGAGGTCGGGAGGGAAACTGAAGATGGGAACGAGCAAGAGGGTGGACGGCGGTTGAGAGCCTGAACGCTGCGGCGACAGAGCGAGCTCGGTCGATCCCTCTTCACGAATGGAGATCAGACGAAAAATGTTTTCGGCGTGCCAGTCTTCGTCACGGCGTTCGTACCCCAGGTGAAAGAGTTGTTGGGCCGCCGCGGAGAGGATTGGCACTGAGACGCCGTCAACCTCTCCCGTTGACGTGAGCTTGGCCAGCAGCATTTCTGTCGGTTGCTCCGAATGGTTCGCAATCTCCGGATCAGGAGTTGATCGCGATCCCAGCAAGGAGCTCGCGGTAGCCAGCAGCTTCCAATTGATGTTCAGAATTTCAATGTGGTGCCCGTGATCGTCTTCGTAGACTTCAGCGTCTGGGAACCACATCGTGCCGCCCAGGGGATTCTTGCGTTGATAGCCGAGCTCCGCCAGCACCAGGGCCACATCTGGCAGCTCGACCTTGAAATTGGCGAGGACGAAATCCAGATCGCCGTGGCGCCGAGTTTCGCAGCCGACCAGAATGTCGAGACCCCATCCTCCCCCCACCCAATAGGACAGCTGTTGGTTGCTCAATGCACGACACACGCGCAGTAACTCCGTTTGATCTAAATGAAGGTGGTGATCGCGGTCCAGTCGCACGAGCAGAGGTTCGAGTATTCGCCCGACAACTGGGAACCGTGATATCGATCGAAGGAACTTGACGCTGACGACGAAAAGCCGGCGCGCCGTGCGGTCAACAAATCTAGCGATACCGATGAGATGCAGCCTCGTCAGCGTCGAACGCATCTTGTCCACAAGATTGCCTCTCTGTATACCAACACGGCATGGTGACACCCAATTCACCAAGATGTCATGTTAACCCACCCGGTCAGGCATTCAGCTGTGGGCCAGCGGCCCGCGGCGGTGCCCACGTCGCGTACCGACATCGGTCGAGGAGCGAGGTCGTGGTCGCGAGGTCGAATTTGGACATCGCGACACAGGATTTCGCGGCCGCTCTCGGCGCTCACGATCTAGAGAATCCGCCTGTGACTGACCGCAATGGCTTAGGCTTCGGCGATTCCAACTACATGATTAACGGAAGGCCGACACTGATGTTGTCACGAGTGACAGATCTCTGCGACCAGGTGGGCGCAGATGACCATCATGTTGATCACGGCACGACTCGAGTGAAGTCGAGCTTCAAAGGTGACCGCACTCGACTGATGATCCGGTTAGGAAGGCATCTCGATGTCGAGACTTGAGCCCGTTGGCCCGGTGATTGTTCTCTCACCTCATTTGGACGACGCGGTGTACTCGTGCGCTCACTTCTTGAGCGCCCACCCGTCAACCACGGTGGTCACCGTCTTGGCCGGTGCGCCCGATGCCTTTCATGAGGGATATAACAGCAGCAGCACTGGCCAGTCGTACGCGCCCGACGCCGTTAAGGTTCGTCGTGACGAAGATCGCACGGCACTGGCGTTTCTGGGGGCGACGCCGATTTGGCTGGATCTGCTCGACTCGGATTACGTCGAATATCGACCGAAGGCTAACTACGTTGATCTCGTCAGAGACGAGATTTCCCGAGTACTTGTCGAGATGAGTCCCGCCACGGTGATCGCACCGATGGGTTTGATCCACCGAGATCATTTGGCCGTGAGCGACGCCTCGCGCGACCTGTGGTCACGTTCGACTGCCACCTGGTACCTCTATATGGACCTACCCTACGGTTTGGCACACCCCAGGGCCGTATCGAAGCGACTGAGAATTCTGCGCCGACGAGTTGGACTCGTCGAACTCGAGGAGTACGGCGGCGATGACGTCATCAAGCAGCAGGCGATGGGTCTGTATGGCTCCCAGTTCGAGCCAACTCGAAGAAACTATCGCGAGATATTCGACGCGACAATGAAGGCTGATGAGCGCTATTGGCGAGTCGAGAATATTGGCTAGTTCCGCCGGGGGTGGAGAATCAAAAGTAGTTGTTCCAGTCAAATCGCGATCTGGCTTGACACCTTCATTCGACGCCAGTGAACTACTTCGGCGCACTCGGCGTCGTCGGGAAAATGCTTTATCTACCAGTCTCACGTCGCAGGTCCCGAGGTAGCTGGTCGCACGACGATGTAGTAAAGCGTGCCCTCGGTTTGAGAGTGGCCGAGGCGGCGAGTTGGGCAGTGTTAGGTCGTGTGGCGACTCCACGAACCGTCCTTCGAGAAGCCTTCGAACGAATAGGGCGCACAATTGCCCGAAATAGTGGGGCTCCACGCCCTATTTCTCGCCGTTTTGGCCAAATGAGAGCCTCTCATGAATCTCTAATAATCGCCTTGTAGGGTATTTGCCTATGGCTCCTAGGACCCTTGGGATTTGCCATCAGCCGTCGAACCAGTTTCAAAGGATGCAACGGTGCTCCTGAGCGACAACTTCAACGCTCGCCCAGGCACGCACTAGTGGGGATTCACGCCGTGAGCGGATCCCGTCGGTTGTCTCGACGGCTAGTGGCCCTGTGCGGCGCCAGCCTCGTGCTGGTGGCGATGGGACAGGTGCCACAGTCGTCAGCAGTTGCGGAGCCGAATTCGAGTGCCGGCTACGGAGCGACCATCGGCGTGAGTGATACAAGCGAACCCTCCAGCATGGCTCCGCCACTGGCGACTGCGCTCAAGGGCTATGCCCAGTCATACGTAACTGACTTCACGGGATCGACCTTGCCGTCGGGATGGTCAAAGTTCAATGGCGTGCCCGGTGGAGATCCTGGAACCCGGTTCACTCCATCCCAAGTAGCCGTTAGCAGCGGTGAACTTCAGTTAACCGCGGCGTACAGCTCGTCGGCGCACGAGTGGGTTACGGGGGGAACCTGTCTGTGCGCCTTGTCGCAGACGTATGGCGCGTACTTCGTACGATCGCGTCTGACCGGTCCCGGACCGACCGTGGTCGAATTATTGTGGCCCGCCAGCGGCCACCCGTGGCCCCCTGAGGTGGACTTCAATGAGACGAGCGGCGGAACCTCCTCGACGATGGCAACCGTGCACTATCGAGCCGACAATCAAGTCGATCATCGATTGACTTCGATCGACATGACGCAATGGCACACGTGGGGAGTGATTTGGTCTCCGACGGCCATTACCTACCTCGTCGACGGACACGTGTGGGGCGTCGTGGCGGCGTCCGGCGAGATTCCTCAAACTCCGATGACCCTCGATATTCAACAACAGACGTGGTGTTCAGTCGGATCAGCGTGTCCCACAAGATCGCAATCAACGCTCGTCGATTGGACGACCGAATACAAGCCTGCGACTCTGATCCCCGTCAAGGTGGCGGCGCCACTGACGACCATACCCATCAGCGTGGGCCTCTCGCCGCCGAAATTGAGTTCGGTGGTTCACGGTGTCGCGGTCACGGTGTATCGCCATCACGCTCACACGGTGATCGTGAGCGCCTCCGCGGCGCAACGCCACCGTAAAGGTCCGTTGTCCGAGGCAACTCGAGCGAGAAAGGTGAAGTGGTTGCTGGAGCAGGACCTTCATTCCTTGGGCAGATCGGCGCCCCGCATTTTCGTCCACTGGTCAAGCTCCGCGGCTAGTTCGAATGCCCCGTTGAAGTTCCTCGTAACGCTCTGGCCCTGAGTGTTATTTGGCAACTTGAAATTCGGCCACCCAGTCAATGAGTAGTTCCGATGAGGAGTTGGGACATCTCAGGACCGAAGGGCACGTGGTGCGTTGTTCGAAGTCGAGAACCATGGGCACGTGTGGGACGCCACTGGCATTCGTGAATTCGTGCCACGGATGACCATCAACGACGTAGAGAACGTAAGTTGGTGTCCAGATGACTCCCCAGGTGTGCCACTCCAGCATGTTGATTTTCAGAATCTGAAAATCGGTGTGACCAGCCCAATGAGTAGTGGACGTCGCCAAATTGAGATGGAATAGGTTCTCGTTGAAATCAATCTCTGGCGGCCATACATTGCTCACTGGCCAGAGGAGTTCGACGGAGTTGGCACCCGCAGCGGTAACACGCGAGCGAACGAAGTACGCTCCGTACGTCATCGGACGCTGACATTGACACAAACCTCCGGTCACCCACCGATTGGCGAACGCGGGGTCCTGGTACACCTTGAGTCGCAAGAGACCCTGCGAGACCTGAACGTGCCGAGGACTAAAGTGCCCCGACGGATCTCCCCCCGGCACACCACTAAAGAGATTCCATCCCCGTGGAATACGTGATCCCGAAAAGTCCTCCACGTAGGTGAGGCGGTAGCCGCTGAGTGACCGCGCGCCCGGTGGAGCAGTGCCCGAGGGCTCGGAGTGGTTGACGGCTCCCACGTGAAACGAGGCACCCGACGTCGCAGTCGCGGTTGTCGGTGGTACGGCCGTGAGGCCCGCCAGTGCAATCAATCCCGTCGCCAAGACGAGAAGGCTTCCACGGCGCGCAAATCGTCGATGCAAGGCGATTGCCACAATCCCACCATTGTACCGTTGCTACTCGCTCGTAACGGAACACCCACGCCATCGCGCATTTGATCCCGAGTTAATGAAAAGGCGCTCGAACACGCTGCAGTCAGTCAGTCAGCCAAGGACCCTCGCCAGAATGTGCCTCCTGACCAAGTAATTCACGGACACCGTGAGAGCACGGGTGAAGACGTCGCGTCGTGAGGAACTGTCTGCATCGCGAGGAGATTCGTGCGGCTCGACCCCGATTGTTCGGGTTCGCCGATTGCCACGCTCGCTCCACCAATAGCCAGCGGCGAGGGGCGCCCATCAGGGAAGGCCCGCCGAGAGCGAAGTGGGGCCGAGGAACCTGATCCAGCCAGGGTTCTCATCGGATCACCCCGAAACGACGTGTTGTGAAGGCCGCGCGACTCGACTCGTCAGCGACCGCGTGCTCGGCGAACTTGGATCGCACTCAACATGAATGCGAACGGTCCGTACACCATGCCCACCAACTGGACCAACTGGGTCCAACGAGGATAGCTCGTCTTGATACTGAGCGAGCGATGCTCAGAGGGCACCAGCAACATCCGAAGTCCGCGTGGGACTCGCTTTAAAATCTCTGTGAGGTGGGAAGAGTCATCGACAATTAAATCGGTAAACAGCGCAGTCAGGCCCACGCCATAGCCGAAGACTTGCTCCATGAATTGGCGCTCCGTGCGGCGATGCGAATGTCGGACCATCGCCGAAGGAACGTAAGCGATTTTTCCTCCGCGTAAAACAACGTCCATGAACAACCTCAGGTCCTCGGCTCCCTTGGCGATAGTGCCCGCGCCGAGTCGAAGGTCGAATCCACCACTCCGCTCGAAGGCGGACCGACGGATTGCCATATTGACCCCTGCACCAAAATGCCCCGGCGAATACGGGAATAGCGGATCGGACGCACCTACTGACTCGAGGCTCCACTGCTTGGCTCGGAATGATCTTGTAAACCCGCCATAGAACTCCTCGAACCAAAGTTGGGGCTCCGTGTCGAGCTCAAAGGGGCGAACCATCCCTCCGATAGCGTCTACGCTGGCGTCACTATTAAAAGCGGCGCCCAATGCGCGCAACCAGTGGTGATCAACCTTCGCGTCGTCGTCGGTGAACGCTACAAATTCGCCACGCGACTCGGCGAACCCGCGGTTCCGAGCGGCCGACACACCCCGGGTTGGCTCCTGGACAATCTTGACTCGACCATCTTGGGTAAAAGGTGGTATTGGCGCATGACCCGAGCCAACACGGTTGTCCACGACAATGATCTCATAGTCAGGGTAATCAAGGTCGAGCAGCGACTGCACCAACCGATTCAACAAATCGACCCGGCGATAGATCGTCGGGACAACTACCGATGCCGTCGGCAATCGGCCAACCGAATCACCAAAGAGGGTCGCAGTCTCGGCGTCCTCAAACTCTCGAGCGAGCGACTCTCGATTGATCGGCAACGCTCCCTCATCGTCCGACGTCCGCTCGACGATACCCAAGATTTGACCACGCCTGACGACCTCGACCCAGTGCCGACGTCGCGGCTCGACACCCATCACCCCGCCACTCTGCTCGCCGTCAATCTCGACCTGAACCAGCCGCACTGGGCTAGGCGTATTCATCGTTCAGAACCTAACATCGACTACTTTCTATCTTTCTCGGTTCTACCCGCAACTTCGCGTGATGGCCCAGTTGTCGATGATGTTACCGCGAACTTTTGGGCGTCTCTCAGTCCGGCGCCGCCCTAACCTGAGGACTCCCTCAACCCGTATCTCGAATCGAGATGGGGGTTGAGATAGAGTCGACCGCATGCCGAGCCTCGCTTCGATAGTGATTCCCGCGCATAACGAAGAGCACCGAATCCGAGAGCTTCTCGGGTCACTTTCCGACCTCGCCATCGCGGGCGACTACGACATCTACGTCATCTGCAATGGATGCCGTGATCGGACTCGACAGGTGGCTGAAGAGTACCCAGGAATCGTGGTGGTGGAGATTCCTGACGCGGGAAAACACTTCGCTCTCAACGAAGGTGATCGCCTCGCCGGGGACGTCTACCCGCGGCTGTATTGCGATGCCGACACTCATATTTCACCCGCTTCCATTAGGGCGTTGGTCGACATTTTGACCACTGACGACGTCGTGGCCGCCGGCCCAAGGGTTCGATACGGGGACGAGAAGTCGGCGTGGACCGTCAAACTGTATTGCCGTGCACTCGAAAGTCCGTTGATGGTGCGTTGGCTCGACGATCACTTGACGGGTCGGGGCCTCTACGGGGCGAGTCGGGCCGCGCGGCGGCGATTCGAGGCCTTTCCCCCCATGTTCGCCGACGACCTCTTCTTCGATTCACAATTCGACCTCTCGGAGAAGAAAGTTGTGCACGACTGCGCCGTCACCGTGTGGGTACCCAATCGTCTTGGAGCCCTGCTCTGGGGCGAGGTCCGGGTCAGTGAAGGGAATCAGCAATTCCGAGTGGTAAACAACGCTCGAGCTGACTCGACGGTGCCCGAAGGCAGCCGAGATAATTCGAGGTTCAGGCTCGTTAGTCGGATGAGGACGCTGCGAGTCTGGTGGCGTGATCTTCGCCGCCGCGACGTGGTACCACTCACGGTATTCTTAGGAATCGCCGCGACCGCCAAGATGATCCTGGCAGCCAAGAAGATGCGAGGACACGAAATCCGATGGCGCTGAGCGGGCCAACAAACTACTAAATTCGCTGGTGAGAACATCTATCACGACCATTCGTCGGCGTTCGGCGTCAAGAACGACGATAGAGACACCACGGCCCTGAGCCGACGAAAGTAACGAGACGTCAAGGGATCACAATGAACACAATTGCCGCCACCCGAGGGACTCAGGGACGTCGCCCTCGTTCTTCTCCAAGAGATATCTCCCATAATCGGGACGCCCCCGGGTTCGGGGTGCGCAACGTTGAAAGTAAGGGAACTCGCGCCACCAACCCGCTCTCAACTCCGTTGGCGTCACCTCGCGGCGGTGCACGTCACTTCGCTATTTACAACTCTCGGTGTCCCGCAGTGGGATCTTTCACGGGATGAGACTTGACGAGCGATAATCGCCAGAGCCTCGAGTCGGGACGACCGCGCTAGTGACGGAAGGGGCCGCCGCAATTGCCCGAGATACTACGATCGAGGTCAGAATGTCGAATATTGAGAACTCACCTGAACCGCCATCGCGGGGCGATAATGATCCCGTGGTCAGCCGTCGTTTGAAGTTGGCGGTCTCCGCCGTAGTGGTGGTGATGTTGGTAGTAATTGGATGGGTCGTGGCGACCAGCCCGTCCTCGGGACCAACCACATCGACGTCGACTTCACAATCTCTCCAATACCCCGCGGGTGTCGTCGACGCGGCCGAATCCTCCGGACTTGGACCGCTGAGCGCCACATCGGTTCCTGGCTACGTCGAGTCGTACGTGAATGACTTCACCGGCGGCTCCCTGCCCGCAGGATGGAGCACGTTCAGCGGCAAACCTGGGGGGGACCCGACCGGACAATTCAGTCCGGCCCACGTCGTCGTCGGCAACGGCCTCCTGCATTTGAACGCCTGGAAGGATCCGCAATTTGGTAATAAGTGGGTGACGGGTGGCTTGTGCCTCTGCGGTAAGCCCCAAACGTACGGGGCGTTCTTCATCCGCTCTCGTCAAACTGGCTCCGGGCCAAACGAAGTGGAGTTGCTGTGGCCGGAGGACAACTCGTGGCCACCCGAGATTGACTTCAACGAGTCCGGTGGGAAATCTTTCGAGACCTCCGCGACGGTTCATTGGACGGTTGCCAACCACCAGATCCAGTCTCTCCAGACGACCGACCTCTCCCAGTGGCACACGTGGGGAGTCATATGGACTCCCCAGGCCATTGACTACACCATCGACGGACATTTGTGGGGCTCCGACACCATCGCATCTTCAATCCCTGAAATGCCGATGACTATTGATATCGAACAAAGAACCATCTGCGATCCCCTCACCCAATGTCCCGCTCGACCCACGTCGCTGCTGGTCGACTGGGTGCAATCGTTTTCACCCACCACGAGTGGGGGGTAGGTAGTCATCGCCAGCAGTCCCGTTCGCCCGTTGGCCGTCCGACGGCTCACGCATCACGCATCACGCATCACGATCATCGTGTCGATGTCGGAGGCCCCTCCGACGACGATTGAAACTGTCGAACAGCCCCCTGGTCGGTCACGGTCAACCACCACGCTTCTCGAGTCGAAGTCGGGCTATCTCTCACCAAGAAGAATCTCTGGAGTCGAGCCCTCGAGGAGGCGGTGTTTCTCGCAGTGCAGTGGTCACAAGCTGAGGTTCTCTTGGGTCGCCGCCGGGCACCTCGGTCGCCATCTGGTGCATGACGGGCTCGCCCCGGGCGCCCCGGTTGACATGGCGTGCCACCGCCTCGACAGCTTGTGCCCGAGGGTCCGATGAAGAACGCTACGGGGAAGTGGTCGAACCGACTCGCCGGTTATCGCATCTACACCAACGCATTCGCCCTCATGATTTCCGCGGCGGGTTCGGGGCTGCTCGGTCTCCTCTATTGGGGTATCGGCGCCCATCTCGCGTCCCAAAAATCGATTGGTCGCGCCGCGGGTGAGATTGCCGCCGTCACCCTGCTCTCGACGTTCGCCCAGCTCAGTTTCGGATCAGTCTTCCAACGATTCTTGCCTCGAGCGGCACAAAAGTCGCGCGACCTCGTTGTGACGGGTTACGCCACGTCGGTGATTGCTGCCGTCGTAATCGGCATTGGCTACCTGGCCCTCGGGTTCACTCACCGGTTCTTTCCGACAACCTTCGAGTGGAGCGTTGTGTTCATTGCGACGGTCGTGTTCTATACGATGTTCGCACTTCAAGATTCCGTGCTCATCAGCTTGCGAGTCTCTCGATGGGTCGCCCTGGAAAACATCCTCTTCGGAGTGGCCAAACTCGCCTTGTTGATACCGTTCGCCGGATACGAGCTGGGCCAGGGCGTTGTCCTGTCCTGGACGATTCCTCTCGTCGCGACCGTCATTGCGGTCAACTGGTACATCTTTCGCAAACGATTGCCGGAACACATCCGCACGTCGCCGATCTCGGAGACGTTACCCAGCCTCAAACATATGCTGTCGCTGTCGATTCCTCAGTTCGCCGGAACCGTCCTGAGTTTGTTCTCGACTTCAATCGTCTCGCTGATTGTGATTGGCAAGTTAGGGGCGGTGGCGAACGCCCACTATTACCTCGTCGCCCAAGTGGCGATCACCCCCGGGCTATTCATTTGGAGTATCTCACGACTTCTCATAGTGGAGGTATCCCACGAGCCTCAAGATCAGCGTCACCACGTCCGACAGGCGATTATCGCCATGAGCGCGGTGTTAGTCGTCGGTGTTGGGGTGGGCACGGTGTTCGCTCGGCAGATTCTGGGGATCTTTGGTTCGGCGTACGCCAACCAAGGCACAACTCTGCTCCAGCTCCTCCTCCTCTCACTTCCCGGCACCGTCGTTGTCGCGACGTACGCGGCGCTGGCGTGGATCGACGGTCGTGTATGGGCCCTCATGGTTCGCGAGGGAATCACCCTCGTGGTCAATCTCTCCATTGTCTTAGTGCTTATCCGGCACCACGGAATCAATTCGGTGGGTTACGCCGCACTGATCACCTCAGGAGTCGAGTTCATGCTCTTCTTGCCGGCAACGATCAAGAGGATTAGGGCTGTCGGATCTGCGCCCTCAGAGACTTCTTAGGGGCGCGGTCGAGCGACTTGGCTGTTACGCCGGTAACGGCCCCCACTTATTGAAGGCCTCGTACACTTGCGCGGTGGGCCACGTCGCAACTTGTTGATAGTCCTTCTTGAGAATTGTCAAGCCCAATTGGGCCTCCCAGCCCTTGGGATAGCCCCCCACGACTTCTCCCCAAGCTTCCTGCGATTGACTCAAGATGATGAACTTTGGCCGAAGCTTCAGAAGTGACGTGGAGATCTGGGCCAACGTTGGAATATCGCTGCCGCCCACTGCGAAGATATTGAGCGTACCCACGTCACGCTGTCCGATTGGTAGGTACGTGGTGACCGTGCCTAAAACTTGGTTGGTGGTCGCGTGATCGTAGACGTAGTTCACGGCATTGAGCTCACCCGTCGAGAACGATTCATACGCGTCGTTGCCGCCACGAACAATCGTGGTGAGCACGCACATGGACATCAAGACCACACCGGCGACGACGGGGCGAAGGGTGGTGGCGGGGCGAAGGGTGGCGACGACGGGTCGAAGGGCCACGACGCGACGACGGGTGGCGACGACGGGGCGAAGTGCCACGACGCGACGAAGGGCCACGACGCGACGACGGGTGGCGACGACGGGGCGAAGGGCCACGACGCGACGACGGGTGACGACGACGGGGCGAAGGGCCACGACGCGGCGAAGGGTGGCGAAAGAATGCAGCCATTTCGTCGGTGGAATCCATGGCCGAACCTCACCGGTGCGAGTAGGCACGATTGCCGAGGCGGCCAACAGCGCGGTGAAGGGCAGACCAAAGAGGACGACCCGCAGTAGTCCTTCGCCGCCGTAGCCCTGCAGAGCAAGAATGACGAAGGGAGCACCCGCGAGGAACTCCAACGCGCGTGAATCGGTCGCCCGTCGTAGGGCTCCGATACCGGCCATCAAGATGACCACCGCCGTGAAATCAATACGAGTCGACACGATGAAAAGGTGGCTCGTGCTGCCGACCACTCGAGATCCTATGCCGGAACCAATGTTGTTAGTCAGTTGGCCCACCCCGCCGAAGATCACTGACAAGTGTCCGATCCAAAAGTCGGACGCACCCAAACTCAGCCAGCCGACTGAGAAGATGACGGCGATCGCGAGCAACTCCGGACGCCCCAAACGCGACGTCGCCAAGCAGGCCAACAGGGCCAATATCAAGGCGTAGGGCGTCAACTGGTGGCTCATGACAATTGCCAAGATGATCAGTGCGAGCATCGCCATCAGGGGAAATATTAGCGCTGTCTGATATTGCGCCACCGTCTGATCGCCGGTGATGCGTTTGAGTTTCACGGCATTTCGGACTTGGGCGAACTTCGTCGCAATCAGACCCTGGCCCGTCACATAACTTCGCCGACTCGGCGACCACAGTGCCATCACACTGGCGATCACCACGAGATAGAAGAAGAAATCAAGTGCTTGAGGTGAAAAATAGTCCTGATAAATCCAGTCGGTCGCGTAGAAAAACGCCACACCTAGCCACTTGGTTCGTCTCGACACACCAGCGTGAGCGCCAATTACCATCACGGGTGCCAAGTAGAGCGCCTCAATGACGAGCGGGAACCAGCGAATGAAGACCAGCGAATTGGCGTGGCCCACGAACGTCGTGAGCATCGCCGCGAGAACGAACCCGCCGGGCCAAGAAAATCTCGCGTCGTATCCGTGAAGAACGTGGCCGTGATCGAGAACGTACGAGATGAATCCGGTATGAATCCACGATTCGGTGATTGACGCCACCGGCTCAACTGCCGAAGCGGTTCCAAAGAGAATGAGCACCAACACCAGCATCAAAACTGTCAAGCGGACTTCACTCGACCGGCCGCGGAAAATCTCGGCGACCAAAGCAACGCATAGCACCACCAGACTGACAAAGTAGGGCCACCGAAGAATCGTCACCAGTCCATACGCGCCCATTTGGAAGAAGTGAGCCTGCGCGACGGCGAGGGCCCACAGAATGAAACCGGCCAAGGCCGCTATCACCGTCCAGTTCTTGATGACCTGGTGACGAAGGGCAGGAGAAATAGTTGCCATCATCACGCCAAATAGAGGAAACGTAGGTAGACGAGGATAAGGAAAATGACAATGACGCCGATAATCGCGGTGTCCAACAGGAGCAGCGAGGACTTGGTCGTCTTGATCTTCAGCTGGTGAACATACGACCTAATGGCGAGCAGTCCCAAACTCAGCAAAAGAGATGTCAGGACCAACGTCGAAGGTCCAAAAACATTTTGGGCAGCGATGATGTCCTTCATCGGCGAGAGGCATCCATTGCTCGTCGATCGCGTCGCAGTTGCCACACCAACAATGCGGCGCACGCTCCCGCGAGAAGCATCTCGAAGATCTGGAGATGCCACCACCACGCGAGCAGAATTTCGCCCAGGACCATTTCCAACGCCAGGCTGGTGGCGACACACAGTGACACGATCCACGCCACGTCGCGAATCTTGAGGAAACCGACGACACTCCAGCCCGGCACCGTCAGAGAAAAAATCATCGTGACCACAAACCGAAAGGGGCCGTGAACTTGAAATACGACCAGGCCAAGCGACGTGACGTCAACCAGCAAGAGGGCCTCGGTCATTACTCTGCGGGCTCGACGATCAAGTCGTGTCATCACTTTGCCCATTCCGCGACTTTCAGGCGCCTCAACATTTGCAGCAACTGTGCCAACCACTACGCATCTCGTAACCATTTTAATGTAGGCCAAGTCCATGAGTCGCAGCGCTTTCAGAATTGCTACATCTTCGCGAAGCGATACCTACTTCTAAAATAGGCGACGGGGCCGTACATCATCCCCAGGAGTTCGACGAGCCTCGTCGTGGAGGGATACGACGGTGTCGCGCTCGGCACCCTCAGTGACCGCGACAACTTAAGTTGACGCAAGCCCGTGCGAACGCGCGCCACCATTGGGATGATTTGACGTGGCTGACGTACGATGAGGTCGGAGTACATCGCCGTCAATCCGGCCCCGTACCCAAAGACCTGACGTCGAAACTCCTTCTCGTGGGTTCGGTGATGATGACGAACAACGGCACTCGGCTCGAAGCCGATGGTCGAACCGCCCACCGCCAGCTCCAGGAAGACGGCGAGGTCCTCTCCACCCAGGGCCAACGTTCCGGTCCCCAGCACCGGATTGAACCCTCCCGCGTCCACTAGCGCCTCGCGGCGAAACGCCATATTGGCTCCCGCCGCGTAGCGGCCAGGCGCAAAGGGGAACATTTCGTCATCGTCATGATCCCCCGCGCTGGCGGTCTTGGGATGAAAGGACTGGCTGAAGCCACCGAAATACTCCTCAAACCAGAGTTGGGCCCGAGAATCTAGAACCGCCGGCAAGATAAGTCCACCGAGGGCGTTGAGTTCGGGTTGCGTGGCGAATCGGGTGCCCAACGCTCTCAGCCACCCCGGCTCCACCAATACATCGTCGTCGATGAACACGACAATCGGTGCGGTAGATTCAGCGACTCCTCGATTTCGAGCTGACGACACTCCCGCGACTTTTTCAACCACCACTCGCACCCGGTCTCCCCCGGCAAATGGGGGAAGATCGCCGGCGTCGGGCCCCGTGCGATTGTCGACGACCACGACTTCGTAGTGGGGGTACTCCTGCTCCGAGAGTCGCTCGAGCGCCTTGATCAGTTCGTCGGGGCGGCGACAAACCGTGGGGAGAACGACCGAAATTCTTGGCAGATCTTCGTCCGAGACAATTGGTGGGCTCGCCAGATCGACTCCTCGAAACCTGCGAACGAGGCCATCGAGTTCGTGAGCCGGTAGTACCGACAGTGGAGTGTCGATCACTTGGCGACCCAGTACATTGCCATTTCGCGTTACCTCCACCCACACGGCGCGGGCCCCATCCGCCAATGACACGTCCTGGTATTGCGAGTCCAGGTCAAACTGCAGGAGTTCCAGTGGCCGCCACTGCACGTGGTGGCCGTCAGCCACCGGGGGCATGTGGCCCACCGTCGATGCGGCGTCCGTCGTCAGAGGCATGGCCAGAGCTGGTCTCAGGGGATGACGACGAAACTCAAACGTCCCTCGAATCAGCCCCGCCAATGCCAGCATCGCGCCGGCAACCGTGTGAAATGCTCTGCTCAGCGCGGCCCCGCGATAGCGGCCCATGAGAGCCACCGCACCGATGAACTCGCGCGGAAGCGCCTTGGCGACGTGCGCGCGTTCGGCCGACAATCCGTCGCCCGGACCCACGAGTGACGACACCGCGGCCTTGGAGATGCCCTCAGCCCAGCAACGTGACGAGAAGTACTTCCACGTGCAACGCGACTCGGGAACACGGTGGTGGACGATGGCGTCGCGAACGAGGACAATGCGCTGTTCGGGGTGGCGCTGACCATAGCGAATGCACAGTTCCGTCTCCTCACAACCAAGGGGAACCCGACCGACGCGACCAATCCCGTCAGTGAAACCCCCGACCTCGCTAAATACCGAGCGGCGCATCGCCATCGAAGCGCCGATGGGATTTCGGATGGTCGACCCCGACTCCGGCAATCCGTCATAACTACATCCGAGCACCCAGTAGAACGTCCGAGGGAACCACAGCGGTTCGCGACCTTCCCACAGAGGGACA
Source organism: Acidimicrobiaceae bacterium (assembly GCA_003136415.1). GTDB lineage: Bacteria > Actinomycetota > Acidimicrobiia > Acidimicrobiales > RAAP-2 > RAAP-2. The sequence continues at coordinate 16,838 of PLEI01000113.1, forward strand.
ATCCAACCCCCCGCGCCGGCCACCTCGTCGTCCTCGAAGGGACTGGTGAGATTCTCGAGCCACGAATCCTCGGCGTAGGCGTCATCATCGAGAAAGACCACGATGTCACCCTTGCTCACCAGAACACCCGAATTGCGGGCACCCGAAAGGCCCTTAGTCAAGTGATTAGCCACCACGCACACATCGAGGAATTCGCCACGGGCGCGATCTTCGAGTTCCGCGTTGTAGTCCACTACCAAGATGATCTCTATCGGTGGGAGGGTCTGGTGTCGACACGAATCAACGGCGGCCACCAACGCGTCCCAACGGTCCATCGTGTAGGCACAAATAATGACGGAGGTACCCATTAGGCGTTGAGTGACGTTGAGTCCTCACTCCAGTCGGTGTCATCCTGGAACTCGTTGTTCAGACGGTCGGCCAACTCAAACCACGCAATGGGGCTCGGGAAGCGCAATTCTGAGAGACGCAGCGCGTGATCGTGGGCGACGTGAACCGAGGTCGGCCGGTTGATGTCGGCCAGTAGACCACCCACGTAGCCGCGGCCCACGTCGGTCACCATGTCATTGGCGAGCACGACGGTGGCAACACCCGCGTCGACTGCGGTGGCGTAGGCGCGTGAGTCGAATGCCGGGTCGCCCACGCTCATGGCCGAGGAGTCCGACGCGATCTGGTGCATGTCGAGCGAGGAGAAGTCCTCACCGGTCAACTGGACGTGGTCGGAGTGGTAACTCGCCGCCACGTGATCGGGGACCGCGCGACCCGAGTAGCGCATGATCACGCGAAGGTCGTAGTTTTCAATCCAGTCCGAGGGAATGGCGTCGAAAGCGGCCAGCACGCTGACCAGCGACTGCTCGTCGTCTTTGGGCAAGAAGGTAGTGAGACGCTTATGTGCCTGGCTCACGCTGCGCCCAGTCAGTGACAGCGCACGATGCACTTCAATCACTGGTCGCGTGGTGCCGAGCGTGGCACTCAAGATGGTGGCGTCAATGATGTCGCCCACCAGCACGAGGTCCGACTGAGCTACTTCGCGAGCAATGGATGACGCCGCGTTCTGACCGGCCGTCGGGTGTGTGACCATCAAGACGACCGTGGTGGCGCCGGCCAGCTTCGCAACGTGGACGAATTCACCGATCCACGAGTTGTCAAGGCCGGGCCACGCGAGAGCCACGGCCATGTCCACACGGTCGTTGAAGTACTGGCGAAACTCCTGACGGCGCTGACGCGCCAGCAGCGGCGCGCGCAGGGTGCGGACCACGCCCTTGTTGGGCTGAAAGGTGGACGAGAGGGCGGTGGCGCGGTGCAGGCCCGCGTTGAAGTCCTTGCCGAGGTCGACCGCAACGCGAGTGACCTGGGCGTGCGACGTCAAGGCGCCTACTACCTCGGACGTCATGAGCCCGGGGATCGTAATCGCCGAACTCGGTCCGGCGACGACGACGTTACTCATCAGACGCGGACGCGGGGCTCCTCGGGTACTGGACTTTTCAGACGGTGACTGCACGGTAGCCTCGCACTTTCTCTCGCACGATGATCAAAGCGATCTTGATTCCGTCTTTGATAGCACTCAAATTGCTCTCGCCGTGAATCCTGTTCGCTTCGAAGCAGGGAACCTCGGCAATACGCAGACCTGAGCGATATGCACGAATAACAATCAGAATCTCACTCTCAAAACCATTGGTATCGATATTCAAATGGTCACGGCAGTCCGCACGTACCGCGAAATAGCCGTACGTCGCGTCGCTGTAACGCGCGCCAAAGAAGATGCGCAACAAGAGGCGGATACCGGCGTCGCCCAAGGCACGGACGCGGGTGATGTCGGCTGAACCGCCTCCGTCGGCGAAGCGGCTGCCCTTGACGAACTGCGCACCGTTGTCCATGGCGTCGCGGAACTCGGCGAGGCGCAAGCCGTCCATCGATCCGTCGGCGTCCATGACAATGAGGTAGTCGCCCGAGGCCGCATAGAGCCCCGTTTTAAGAGCGGCGCCCTTGCCCGGGGTTAGTTCGTGCACGACCTTGACACCCGGGTGCAACAGTCGGGCGATGCGCTCGGTGTCGTCAGTTGAACGGCCGTCGACCACAACAACCTCTTGAACCCATGAGGGAATCGTGTTGAGTACGTACGGAATATTCCCCGCTTCATTGAGCGTCGGAATTACGACCGAAACAGTGGCGGTTGAGACGGCACTTCTCGAGGCGCGTGGGTTCAGTGACCCGGTGGAGACAACCTCTTCAGTTGCCGTCTTCATAACTTTCCTTTTCATTGGGGTAAGGCACCAAAATGTTGGCACAGGGGGACATCGAAGTCAACGCTCAGATGGGGGGTATCGACGTCGAAACCAAGTGTTTTCTCAGGAATCACGCGGGTACTGGCGCGGTCGTGGCGCATGCTGAACAAGTGGGACATATCCTCGTACCTTTCTGTGTCGTGTCGTCGGGGCAATTACAAATGATGTGAGAAATTTGTCAGAACGTCAGTTCTGCGAGTACTCCGCGACCCAGTCGATCTGCATGGACTGCGGGGTCGTCGGGCAAGCGAAGCCTGATTTGCACCAGGTCTGCTGTGTGAGGTCCAGGGTCATGCCGATCTGAGGAACTTCCGACGCCTTGGTGACCGTGCCCCAGACGTTGCCGTCCACCGTGTAAGTGATCGAGGTCGACGTCCAAATGACGCCGAAAGTGTGCCACTGGGTCATGTCGAGCGAGTAAGTGCGCTGATCCTGGCTGTTGGATGAAGTGGAGTGCACGGTGGCCGAGGTGCCGTTGGTCTGACCGCCGGTCTCGTTGAAGTCAATCTCAGGTGGCCACACGCTGGCGGAGGGCCACAGGAGTTCAACATTGGTGGGACCCGCACCGGTCACGCGCGACCTCACGAAGTAGGCACCGTAGGTCTGGGCCACGCCGCACTGACACAAGCCGCCGGTGACCCACTCGTTGTTGTAGCTCGGGTCTTGGTAAGTGTTCAGCGAGAGCAGGCCGCCTAAGACGGAGACGTGCGCCGCACCCCACTGCGCGCCAGGGTCGCCGCCGGGTTGGCCGGTGAAGATATTCCAGCCAGAGGGCACGGAACTGCCGCCAAAGTCGGTGACGTAAGTCTGGGAGTAGTTGGACAGGGCGTTAGCGCTCGGTGGCGCGTATCCCGAGGGCTCCGACGAGTCCGCATTGCCGATCGGGTAGGCCGAGGCCGGAACGGTCGTTGTGGCCGGGGGTGCCACAGTGGTCGTGGTCGTCGGAGCAACAGTGGTGGTTGTGGTGGGCCGGGGCCTCGGGGTGGTCGTGGTGGGCCGGGGCCTCAGGGTGGTCGTAGGGGCCCGAGCCGCCGTGGTGGTTGTCGTGGGGGCGACGGTCGTCGTCGTTGAGGGGGCGAATGTCGTCGAGGTGGTCGACGACGCAACGACCGTCGTAGAAGTGGTGGGGGCGACCGTTGAACTGGTGGTGGGGGCGACCGTTGAGGTAGTCGTAGTGCGACGACGATGACTCGTCTGGTTTCGCAACGCGGCCGAATAGTGCGTCGAGGTCAAGATGGCGCCGTTGGCGCCCACCTTGGAGACCAGCGTCGTCACCGGGACGTTGAGCCTGTGGCCCACGTGGCTCGTACGGGCGCCGGCCAGACCTTGAACGCCCTGCGAGAGCACCGCTGTGGGGTGGACCGTGGCGGCGGTAGCGGCGTAGGAGAAAATAGGAAGAACCAGGGTGCTCGCACCCACCAGAGCAAGAAACTTGGGAAGCCGTCCAATCCGATTCAAATGGTTCTTGATGGAATCGGTGCTCTTTCTCATACATCCAAAGTCGCATTGTCACATCACACCTCACCCTACGGTTTCTCAACAACTTCCCAATTCGCACTTTGGGACTACAGCCCTTTGATTGCAGGGAAATCAGACCCTGTCGCGAGGTCATCTCATCGGCAAAAATGATCCGAAATAATCGGTTTCTCTCCCTCGACGGGGCTCAGAGAGTCTGGTAAGAAGACCACGCGTCGGCCACGATGTCATCCAGAAGTGATTTTTGGGGCCGCCAACCCAGTAATTCACGGGCACGTTGGTTGGACGCCACGGCCTCAGCCGGATCACCCGGTCGGCGCTCGCCCAGCCGCGTGGGCACCTCGAGACCAGTGACGCGCTGAACGCTGTCAATGACCTGAAGGATCGAGGATCCGGTGCCGGTGCCCAGATTAAGCGTCAGTTGAGAATGCTGGTCGAGGGCATGAATGGCGCGCACGTGGGCGTCGGCGAGATCGCTGACGTGGACGTAATCGCGCACGCAAGTCCCATCACTGGTCGGATAATCCGTGCCAAACACCGACAGCACCTCACGTCGGCCCACCGCAGCGTCGAGAGCGCGAGGGATCAGGTGAATCTCGGGATCGTGACGTTCGGGGTGGGCCAGGGTCCCGCCGGCGGCGTTGAAGTAACGCAACGATGCTGCGCGCAGGCGCCCGCACTCGGCCATCCAGCGCAACCCCTGCTCCACCATCATCTTCGACTCCCCATAGGGGCTGTGCGGACTGGTGGCGCGCTCCTCATCAATGGGCGTCTCGACCTGATTGCCGTAGACGGCGCACGACGACGAGAAGACCACCTTGGTAGTACCCGCCTCGATCAGCGCTTCGATCATCGTGAAGCTCTGGGCCACGTTGTTGGCGAAGAAAATATCGGGTTTCGCCATGGAGTCGGCCGGCTCGATTCGCGCCGCGAAGTGTACGCACGCGTCAAAGGCCCCCAGCGAGCGAATGAGGTCGCTGTCGCCACAGTCACCCTCTACGAAGGTCGCGCGGGCGGGCACATTGGCACGACGTCCGCGCACGAGGTTGTCCAACGCCACGACGTCGTGGCCGAGCGTGAGTAACTGCTCGGCGGTGGTGGAACCGATGAAGCCGGCCGCTCCCGTGACGAGAACTCTCATGGCACTTCCTCCTTGGCGGGCGTCAACTGACGCGCACTGGAACGCTAGCAACGTCGATGAGAGGGTAACTGGTATCGTCGCCTTCGTGAGAGAAGTACGTCGCCACGTCAACTCTCCCGTGGCCACGAGGAAGGTGGTGAGTCGGTGACTAGCGATTCGTCTCACGACTCCGAGCTCGCCCTTGACGTGCGGGTCGCCCTCGACGCCGGTGAGTTCTACCTCGTCTACCAACCCGAGATCGACTTGCACACCAACGGCTTTGCCGGCGTCGAGGCGCTGATTCGTTGGCGCCACCCCTCGCGAGGGGTGGTGAGTCCCGCGGACTTCATTCCACTTCTCGAAGCCAGCGGCGACATTATCGCGGTTGGTCGCTGGGCCCTCGAAACTGCTTGCTACCAGGGCGCCGAGTGGCACACGAAGGGTTACCGGTTTCCGGTGGCCGTCAACACCTCCATTCAGCAATTGCGCCACGACGGCTTTCTCGAGGACGTCGCGCGCTTTCTTCGCGCCAGCCGCTTCGACCCCGCACACCTGACTCTCGAATTCTCCTACACCGCCCTCGCCGACTCCGAGGCGCTCACCCACTTGGGCAAGCTGCACGATCGTGGCGTGCACCTGGCGATTGACGACTTCGCGCCCGGGCGCCCGGGCTTTGACGAACTCGCAGCGCTGCCCGTCGATATCGTGAAGTTGAGCCGCTCCTTCGTGGCGTTGAACGCGGACTCGGCCGACGGTGCGGCCGTCATCCACCAGTTGGTAGGTGACGCGCGCTCATTGAACCTGCGCGTCATCGCCTCGGGGGTGGAAGACGCGTCCCAGCGCGATCATTTGCGCGACGAGCAGGTCGACATCGGACAAGGCTTTCACTTCGCCCATCCCTACGAGGCCCACGAGATCGACCGCTTCCTCCAAGACTTCGCTCTCTTCTCGGGTCGACCACTGTGACGTCACTGGCGCAGTCGCGGGCGGCGCCCCGGTGAGCGACGCCACACTCGCGCGCAGTCGCTCCTTCGTGTCGCGATACTACGAACGTCGTCGCGACATCCTGAGCGACACTCCGCGTGACGCGGACCCGACACGTCTCT
>PLEI01000105.1 GCA_003136415.1 Acidimicrobiaceae bacterium
ATCTTCTCGCGCAACTGGTTGATAAACAACGCGACGGTGTTGGACTTGGACAGCCCGCCGGTCAACTTGCGCAGGGCCTGGCTCATGAGACGCGCCTGCAGGCCGACGTGCGAGTCGCCCATGTCGCCCTCGATTTCGGCGCGCGGCGTTAGGGCCGCCACCGAGTCGATGACGATCACGTCGAGCGCACCCGAACGGATCAGCATGTCGCAGATCTCGAGGGCTTGTTCACCCGTGTCGGGCTGGGAGATGAGCAGGTCGTCAACATTGACGCCGATGGCGCGGGCGTAGACCGGGTCCATCGCGTGCTCGGCGTCGATGTAGGCGCACACGCCGCCGTTGCGCTGAGCCTCGGCGACCACGTGCATGGCCAGCGTCGACTTACCCGAGGATTCGGGGCCGTAGAGCTCGACGATGCGACCACGCGGCAGTCCGCCGATGCCGAGTGCCATGTCGAGGGCGAGGGCACCGGTGGAAATGGACTCGATGTTCATGTGCAGGTTTTCGCCCATGCGCATGATCGATCCCTTGCCGAACTGCTTCTCAATCTGGCCGAGGGCCGATTCGAGGGCCTTGGCGCGATCGTCGGTTACCATTGATGTCTCCTTGTTCTTCGTCACTCGGGGCACGCTATAGACCCCTAGTCACATCGGTCGCTCTCCGCTCGCAAGTACCGTACTACGAACAAGTGTTCGTATCGAGGATTTCGCCGAAAAATCCCTAGCCGAGCCGGTCGAGATCGCGGCGAAGGGCGTCGAGGGCGCCGATAGCGCTGAATGACCTCACCCGCGCGCGGTCACCGGGGACGCGCAATTGCACGTGGCTGACATCATCGCCAATGGCCAGACCCACGAACACGGTGCCGGCTGGCTGGCCGTCTTGCTCGTCGGGCCCCGCGACGCCCGTGACGGCGAGGGCCACGTCGACCTTCAATAGCCTCATTGCGCCGAGCGCCATCTCCTCGGCGGCGGAGCCGCTCACGACGGGTCCCGGAGTTACCGACAAGAGATCGAACTTCACGTCCGCGGCGTAACTCACCAGCCCGCCGCGGAACCACTTCGACGCTCCGGCGACGTTGACCAATCGGCTCGCGATGAGCCCACCCGTCAACGACTCCGCGAGGCCCAGTGTGAATCCGCGCGCCAGCAACCGCTGAGCGATGGCGAACTCCATCGTCTCATCGTCAATCCCGAAGATGATGTCGCCGAAGGCGCTCGCAATCAGTGCGCGCACCAACTGTTCTTCTTCGTCCAGCAACGCCAGAGCGTGGTCACGGTCGTTGCCGCGCGCGGTGATGCGCACCTTGATGCCCTCGATGCCCGAGGCCAGGAAGGCAATGGTTACCCGATCAGAGTCAATCAGCGCGTCAAAGCGATCCGCGACCGCTTCGGCGAGTCCTGACTCGCTCGCGCCCCAGGTGCGCAACACGCGACTCACGATCACTGCGGACTGGCCCGACGCGCGCTGGCGCGCCACGAGGTCGGGCAGAATCGCGCGCTCGAACATATCGCTCATCTCGTAGGGCACGCCCGGCACCGCGTACACGACTTGGTCACCCACCGGACAGATCAGACCCGGCGCGGTGCCGCGAACCTGTTCGATGATCGAAGCACCAACGGGTACGTCGGCTTGGAGCAGATTGTTCTCCGACATCGTGCGCCCTCGCGCGTCGAAGAACGAGCGAATCTTGTCAATGATCTGCGGCTGACGAACCAGTTCAACGCCCATGATCTCGGCCAGAGCGGCGCGGGTGATGTCGTCCTGGGTGGGTCCGAGTCCTCCGCAAACAATGACCGCATCGCTACGGCTCAGGGCGACGCGAAAGGCCGAGACGATTCGCTCGTGATTGTCCCCGACGTGCTGGTGATAATACGAGGCAATGCCATTGGCGGTGAGGCGTTCGCCGAGCCACTGGGAGTTGGTGTCAGGAATCTGGCCGAGGAGTAGTTCCGTTCCCACCGCGACAATCTCAACTCGCACGGGCGAACATCTCTTTTCCGTCGACGAAGTAGCGCCAACCGGTGTAGACGGTCATCGCCACGGCGACCCAGATCGTCACGTCGGCGATGACGAGGTGCTTTGCCGTCAGGGGAATGACGCAAAAGGCGATGGCCCAGTCCTGTACGAAGGTCTTCCACTTGGCGATCTTGACGGCGGGGATCGAGAAGCCGCGCTTGGCCGCGCGCGAACGGTGCACGCTCATCCACACTTCGCGCAGCGTGATGATGATCGAGGGGATGATGAAACTACTCACGCCGTGCGGGCGAGAGATGATGATGGCGTAGAGGCCGCCCAGGACGACGATCTTGTCGGCCAGCGGATCGAGAAACGCACCCGACGTGGTGGTGCCGTGTCGNNGCGCCCACGCCCGTCGTCCACCACGAGATGCGATGGGTGATGATCATGTAAATGAAGACGGGCGCCACGGCCAGTCGAAAGAATGTCATGAGGTTCGCCGGGGTCAGCAGGGCCGACTCGCCGTAAATGCGTTCGCGCGTCGTCACAGTGTCACCCCCTCCACATCCGTCCCATGGCTCGCCACGATCTCCACTTCCGCAAACGACCCGACGCGAAGCGCCGGGTCGACCATCACGATGCCGTCAATTTCGGGGCACTCACGTACACTACGACCCACTCCCGGCGCATCGATCAATACCCGCTGGCGTGTGCCTACCAGGGCGTCGCGACGTGCGGCCGTGATCTGGTCCTGCAACTCTGACACCTCGCGCAACCGCTCGAGGGCCAGCTCGTCGGGCACGTGACTTCCGAGGTCGTGGGCGTAGGTCTTGTCCTCGTCGGAGAACGTGAAAAAGCCCGCCCAGTCAAGTTGTGCGGCCTCAATGAATTCGAGCAGATTGCGCTGGTCGTCTTCAGTCTCACCGGGGTATCCCAAGATGAACGAGGAGCGGAAGGTCGCGTCGGGATCAGCCGCGCGAATGGTCGCGATGCGCTCCAGGAAGCGATCGCCGTCGCCCCAGCGGCGCATCGCGCGCAGCAACGGACGCGACGAGTGCTGCAGGGAGAGGTCGAAGTACGGCACGCCCGTCTCAAGAATCGTGTCGATGAGCCCCGAGGTGAGCCCCGAAGGGTAGAGGTAGAGCAGGCGCACGCGCTCAACTTCTTTGGAGAGCGTGCGCGTCAGTTCGATCAACGGCTGAGTGCCGCCCTCGTCGAGTACTTCGACCGCTTCGCCGATTGCGGCGCGGCGACGGTCGTGACCCCAGCTGGCGAGGTCCTGAGCAATCAGCACAATCTCGCTCACGCCGCCGGCCACGAGTGCGCGCGCCTCGGTGAGAATCTCCTTGGTCGACCGCGATCGCTGGTCGCCGCGGAAGGTCGGAATGGCGCAAAAGCCGCAACGACGGTCGCAACCTTCGGCGATCTTCACGTAGGCCCACGGCGCGGTGACGGCGGGCCGAGGCAGGTTGAGCAAGTCGAAGGCCGGAGTGCGGCGCTGGCGAAGGCTGACCGGCGTGGAGGGGACCAGGGTCGTCAAACTCTCGTTGAACCCGGCCACTAGGTCTACTTCGGGCAGCGCCGCGGCGAGCTCGGCGCCGTAGCGTTCGGCCATGCAGCCCGTAACCACTAAGCGAGCACCGGTGCGTTTGGTGTCCGCCAATTCCAAAACGGTCTCAATGGACTCTTCGCGAGCCGCTTCAATGAAGGCACACGTATTGGCGACCACCAAGTCGGCCTCGCCGGCCGAGGCGGCCAAATCGTAACCCTGGGAGACCAGCAGTCCGGCCAGTTTGTCGGAGTCGACGTGGTTCTTAGGGCAGCCCAACGTTTCAATCCAGTAGCGCATTGGCTCTCCTCGTAACACGCCAACACCGAGCGCTGAGCGCTCGGTGTCGATGGCGGAGAGGGAGGGATTTGAACCCTCGGGCCCACTTTCGCAGGCCGCATTCTTAGCAGGAATGTGGTTTAAACCGGACTCACCCACCTCTCCAAGCAAATTCATCTTACTCAGTCCGCAATTCGCGCGTATGGCGCCCCCGATGCTCGAGTGCGCGTCGGCAGCCCCCGCGGAAAACTGTGTGGGTGAAGGTATAAGGCCAATAGCCCCACTTCACCATCAGTTCTAAGCCGCGGTATCTCCTAGACGCTGACGAAAGTCAGCGTTTCGGTTGACGCTTCATCGGGGTGAGCCCTCACAACAAGTTTCTGCTGCACGGGTCTTACCGCCCCTCCACGTCCAGTACCGGAGTTTGTCCCCGGCAGGCCTAGTCTGGCCAAGTTGGTGGCCGCGTTGAGGTCGCGGTCGACCTGGTGCCCGCACGAGTCGCAGGCGAAGGTGCGCTCGGTGAGAGACAGTTTGGCTTTCACTGCCCCGCACTGAACGCAGGTTTTGGACGAGGGGTAGAACCGGTCGGCCTTCACCAACGTCGATCCGTACCACTGGGTCTTGTACTCGAGCTGGCGCGCGAACTCTCCCCAGGCGGCGTCGGAGACGTGCTTGGCCAAGGAGTGGTTCTTCACCATGCCTTTGATATTGAGTTTCTCGATGACGATTACGTCGTAGTCCTTAGCGAGCATCGTGGTCGTCTCATGAATCAGATTTCTACGTGCGTTGGCAGTGCTGGTGTGGATCTTCTGCACGCGTAAGTTGGCCTTCTTCCACCGGTTCGATGGCGCGACGCCGGGCTTTGGGCCGCAGCGACGAGAAGCAACACGTTGGGCGTGGGCCACCTTCTTCTGGGACGTGACGAAGTGCCGGGGGTTCTCGACGCTGAGCAGCAGCTCGCCATTAGGGCCTGCACCGGTGTAAAGAGTGGAGATACCCACGTCGACGCCGATGACCTTCTCGGGTGACCTAGTGACGGGAACCCGCCTCTCGAGCTTGACGGTGAGGGAGATGGTGAACTTACCACCGCGCTCGGTGACCGTAGCCGCCACAATACGCCCGGTCCCTCTCTCTAGGTGCCGGTACAACTTGCGGGTGGACTCGAAGGACTTGAGCTCGCCAATGCGCGAGATGCGCACGTGGTGAGAGTCTGTGAGCTTGACGACGTTGGCTAGGAAGCTCACCGACCTGGGCGATCCTTTATTCTTGAACGTGGGGAACTTGGCCCGACCAGCGCGGTGATTCACGAATGCTTTAGAAAGGTTGAGACACGCGTAGTTGTAGGTACTCGAGCCGTTCTCGCTCCACCACGGGGCCAGCTCGTCACGCTGCTGGTACCAGATCTTTTGCAGGTCGAAGTGCCGGGTGCCGAGATGGTCCTCTTTGACGACCGCTTCACCGGCGAGCTTCTTCGCACGGTTCTCGTCCCAGTTGGCCTTGACCATACCGAGCAACGTGTTGTAGACGAACCTCGTGCCACCGATGTGACTTCGCAAATGACTGACCTGAGAGGGAGTTGGGTCCAGCACGAAGACGTAGGCCTGAGTGATGGTGATGAGGGTCCCTGCTGTGGGTCCGGTGGTAGTCACCTGATCAGTATCATCACCCGGTGTGACCTATTAGCCTTGCGCCTTCACCCACAGTTTTCCGCGGGCGGACGGCAGTACACTACGGATTCGAGAATTCCACCTCCTAGGAGACATCATGCGCCACGTCCGACTCTTGCTCGCCGGCATCCTCAGCACTTCGCTCATCAGCGTGGTTTCGGGCGCTGGCGCCGTCGCCCACGCGGCCGTCGCGCCCACTCTCACCTCGTGCCAGACGCTGATCAACTCCCAGGAATACGCCAAGGGCCAGCTCACCGTCGCCACGGACAGTCCGGGCTACACGCCCTGGTTCGTCAACAACACGCCGAGCAACGCCAAGGGGTACGAGTCCGCGGTCGTCTACGCCATCGCCGCCAAGCTCGGCGTCGCCAAGAAGAACGTCAAGTGGGTCGTGGAGCCCTTCGACTCGAGTTACGTGCCGGGCCACAAGAACTTCGACTTCGACATCAACGAGATCTCCTACACCTCCGACCGCGCCAAGGCCGTGACCTTCTCGTTCAGCTACTACAACGTGAACCAATCAATCGTCTCGCTCAAGACCAACACCATCGCCAAGAAGCACACGCCCGCCGAACTCAAGACCTACCTCTACGGCGACCAGGTCGGTACCACGGGCCTGTCCTACATCAACAACTACATCAAGCCCGCGCGCGCGGCACGGGTGTACTCAACGCTGGCCGACGCGGTACTAGCGTTGCAGACCCGTCAGATCGACGCCATCGTGATTGACACGCCCTCGGGCCAGTACATGGCCACTTCGCAGGTCGTCAACTCCAAGAAACAGGCCATTGGCGACCAGGTGGGTCAGTTCCCGAGCGTCGGCGAGCACTATGGTCTCCTCTTTCAAAAGGGCAACAAACTGGCAGCCTGCGTGAATGTCGCAATCAATGCGCTGACCCATTCCGGCCAACTCAAGGCACTGCAGTCGAAGTGGCTCGGGATCTACAACAGCGTTCCGACCATTAAGCCGTAGTCAACGTGTCGAGCGAGAACGACGCCGACGCGCCGGACACGCCGCCGTTTCTCTTCGCCCCGTGGCGTCGCCAAATTCTCAGGGGCCGCAACGGCCTGATTGCGAGCGTGTCGTCGAGCGTCGCCATCGTGATGGCCGTCATTGCGATTCTCTTTTGGACGCCGGGCGGCACCACGTTTCGGTTCTACTTCTTGAATCCACACTTCATGTGGCTGGCCCTCAGGGGCGATCCCGCGCACGCCGTCAATTCAGTCCTCGGTGGCATCGTCACCAATATCTGGATCTTCCTGCTGTGCGAAGTTCTGGTTCTGGTCTTCGCGCTGCTCATCGCGTGGGTTCGCATCAGCGTCTCGCCGCTACTTTTTCCCTTTCGTATTCTCGCGACCGTCTACACCGACATCTTCCGCGGTATTCCCTTCATCTTGGTGATCTACATGGTGGGATTCGGGCTGCCCTTTTTGGGCCTCGGCTTCCTTTCCACCCAGTCGCCAGCGGTGTACGCATGCATCGCCTTGACGCTCACCTATAGCGCCTACGTGGCCGAGGTGTACCGCGCCGGACTGCATTCGGTGCCCCACGGCCAGATCCTGGCCGCACGGTCCCTCGGACTCACGCAGTACGCCACGATGCGCCGGGTCATCTTGCCCCAGGGGGTGCGTACCGTCATCCCGCCACTGCTCAATGACTTCATCTCGCTGCAAAAGGACACCGCCCTCGCCTCATTGCTCGGCGTCATCGAGACGGTGCGCGCCGCTCAGATTGGCACCGACAGCTACTTCAACGCCAGCGCCCTGACAATGTCCGCACTGCTCTTTCTCGTCATGACAATTCCTATGACTCGCTTCACCGACCACCTCATTGAAAAGGACCGGGAGAAGCGATTGGCGGGAGCCCAATGAGCGACGCAGTCCTCAAGATGACGTCAGTCGTCAAGCGATTCGACCACCACGAGGTGCTGCGCGACGTGTCCTTGACGCTTCATCGCCACGAAGTGGTCTGTTTGATCGGCGCATCGGGTTCGGGCAAGTCCACGTTGCTGCGTTGCGCCAATCTGCTCGAAACGATCAACGGGGGCGATATCGAACTCTTCGGACAATCGCTACTGGACCCGCGCATCGATCCCGATCTCGTGCGCCGGCACATGGGGACGGTCTTTCAGTCGTTCAACCTCTTTCCCCACTTGAGCGTCCTCGACAACGTCGCTCTCGGCCCGGTGCGGGCGCTCAAACGTCCCTTGAATGACGTCCGTGAGGAGGCCATGGCACTGCTAGCTCGCATTGGCCTGCAGGACCGCGCTGGGGAGTTCCCCGACCGCCTCTCCGGAGGCCAACAACAACGCGTCGCCATCGTGCGCTCCCTCGCCATGCGTCCCTCGCTTCTTCTGCTCGACGAGGTCACCAGCGCACTCGACCCGACGCTGGTGGGTGAAGTACTCGATCTGCTCTCCGACTTGGCAAAGTCCGGCACGACGATGTTGATTGCGACGCACGAGATGAATTTTGCTCGCGAAGTGGCCCACCAAGTGGTCTTCCTTGATCAAGGTGTGCTGGTCGAACAAGGATCGCCCGAGGAGATCTTCGACCACCCCCAGCACGACGCCACGCGGGCGTTCCTCGGACGGGTGCGTTAAGCGACGCCGCGCGTCTAGGACGCTTGGGCGCGAACTTCGGACATCGTCACCACGAGGTCGAAGAGTTCCTGGTCGCGGTCCCACGTCAGGTGCTCGCGCACTTGTTCTAGCGCAAGCCACACCAGTTCGTCCACCTCGTCGTTGGGCGCGAATTCTCCGGTCCCCACGCTCATGAGGTAGTACGCGACGATCTTGGGTTTGCCCTTGCGATGCGTGTAGTTGGTGGTGCCGGCGAAGCGGATCACCTCGCAGGTCATGCCGGTCTCTTCGCACACTTCTCGTAGGGCGGCCTGCTCAAAGGTTTCGCCCGGGTCGAGCTTGCCCTTGGGAAACGTCCAGTCGCCGCGGGCCTCGCGAAAAATACAGGCCACTTCGAATCGGCCGTTGGCCACCGGGCGAATTACGATGCCCCCCGCGGCCCGAATGAGGTCGTAAGGCGCATCGTGAGGGATAATCAATTCGCCGGTCATCAGATACACGTTGCTAACGGTAGATGAGAGCGAGTGATCAACTTGGCATTAGTGGCACCCTGTTGCGAAGAATTCACCTCCGTAGAGTAGTAAGAATGTTCGCCTCGATTCTTGCGCTGCAGTGGCGATTATCGCTGATGCTGGTCGTGGGCGTCGCCGCGGGCGTCGCCAACGGCGTCGCGGGTGGCGGGACGTTCATCACCTTCCCCGCCATGTTGGCTCTCGGAATCGCCCCTTTGCCAGCCATTGTCTCCACTTCAGTGGGCGTGACGCCCAGTTACATCGGCGGCATGTGGCGTTTTCGTTCGCAAATCACTCCGCACCGCCGGCTACTCGTCGCCGTGCTGCCCTCGTGCTTCGCCGGAGCCGGGCTGGGTTGCGCTCTGCTCTTCGCCTTCCCCGCGACGACGTTTCGCGAGGTGGTCCCCTGGCTGATTGGCGCGGGTACCCTGCTCTTCGCTCTGTCGCCCACCATCACCCGGCGACTAGCGCACATTGATCATTCGCACCCCGGTCGACGATGGTTTCTCTACGTCGGGATATTCCTCATTGCCGTCTACGGCGGATACTTCGGAGCGGGACTGGGAATCTTGTTGCTGGCGGTGATGGCGGTGGCCCTGCCCCTGGAACTGAACGAGCTCCAGGGTCTGCGCAGCGTGCTCTCGACGATCATCAACGTCGCGGCCGCGCTGATCTTCGTCATCCGTGGACACCTCGTGGTCTGGGCGGTGATCCCGCTGCTGGCGGGCACGCTCGTCGGCGGCTGGGTTGGTACCTGGATCATTCATCGCCTGTCGCCTCGAGTCGTGCGCGGTCTCATTATCGGCATCGGCGTGATAACCACCATCCGCCTCGCCTGATGAGAAGCACTGGCACAAAAGATGATTATTTCACTAATATTTGTTGAGTGAAAAAGTTGTTCTCCTTTCCCAATCCCGTGAATGACGCGGCGGCCCGTAGCGTGGCCGTCGGCGTCTGGACGATGAGCGTGCTCGCCCTCGTCACCGGCTGGGCGTGGATTCTCATCCCCCTGACCTACGGTTTCCTCGCGCGTCTCGCGACCGGACCGACACTGTCGCCCCTGGGTCAGTTCGCCACGCGGGTGAGCGGGCCGCGCCTCCTCCAGTGGCAGAAGTTCGTACCGGGACCACCCAAGCGTTTCGCTCAGGGAATCGGGGCGGCACTCACGGTGGCGGCAACAATCACCTGGCTCAGCGCGGGCTGGTCCGAAGCGAGGTGGATATTGATCCCCCTGATCATCGCAGCGTCACTCGAAGGCTTCCTCGGCTACTGCCTGGGGTGCACGATGTTCGGATGGCTCATCCGCGCTGGTGTCGTGCCCGAATCGGTCTGTGCAGAGTGCGGCGACCTCGCCAAGCGCTACGCCGCGGCGGGTTACAACGTTCAGCCCGACAACTAAGAATTGCGTAACTTTTGACCCCTCGACTGACCCGGCGAACATGGTCATGCGCCACGTTTCCTAGGCTGGGGACATGTCGCCCCTTTCGCGCCGCTTCCTAGCACCACTCTTCGCCCTCAGCCTGGCGTCCGGATCGCTCGCCCTGCCCGTCGCGCACATGGCCTCTGCCGCCGAGACGCGCGTCGTTGTCGCGGGTGCGACGACCCTGCCCGCGACTGCCATGGTGGTGGCGCAACCCATGACGACCAACTTCGACGTCGCCCTGACGTTGAAGAATCCCAGCGGACTGAACCAATTCTTGAACGGCCTCACGAACTCGGCGTCGCCGCTCTATCGCCACTTCCTTACCCCCGCGCAATTCGCGGCTCGTTTTGGTTCGTCCTGGACCACCATCAACTCCGTGCGCTCGTATCTCGCTCGCTTCGGTCTACGCGTGCGAGCGCTCAACTCGGGGCGCAGCCTGCTCGAGATGTCGGGCCGCACGACGGGCATCGCGCGCGCCTTCGCCACACCCGTCGAGACCGTGCTCTTGAAGAACGGCTCGCGGCACGCGCAGTTCGCGCATGCTGCTACGTTGCCCGCCTCAATCGCACGTGACGTCACGGCGGTCGCCGGACTCTCGAGTGTGGTGACGCCGACACCCCACCTCCTTTCCTCCGCACGCAGCGCGCACGTCGCGACGGTGACCGTGGCCGGCACGTGCGCGAGCGCGCAGTCGAGTGGCAACAACTCACCCAATGTCGCCGGCGGCTACACCGTGCAGCAGCAAGCGCAGCTCTACGGGCTCTCGAGTGCCTGGACGGCGGGCAAGACCGGCGTCGGCCAGACCGTGGCGATTTACGAGCTCGGCCAGTACGACCCGACCGACGCGGCGAACTTCTTCTCGTGTTACGGACTCAAGCCGGCAATCAAGGTCATCAACGTCGATGGCGGCACCACCGGAGGCTTCAGCGATGAGGCCACGATGGACGTCGAAGCCGTCGGTGCACTGGCGCCTGGCGCCAATATCGAGATCTACCAGGCGCCGAACCAGTCCGTCGACGGCGTCGACCTCTACGCGCAAATCGCCAACAGAAATTCCTCGTCCATTGTTTCCACATCGTGGGGCGACTGCGAGATCGACCCCTCGGGTACCATCGCGGCCGAACACGTCATCTTTGAGCAGATGGCCGCCCAGGGACAGACCATTATCGCCGCCGCCGGCGACAGCGGCTCCTCGGACTGCACCGGGATTGTTTCCAATGCGCCGGCCGTGGACGACCCCGCGTCGCAGCCCTTCGTCACTGGCGTGGGTGGGTTATCAGTAGCGTCAATTGCCAGTCCCGTGAGTGAATCGGTATGGAACGCCAACGGTGGCGCCAGTGGTGGTGGCATCTCGCAGATCTGGTCGCGCCCGGCGTGGCAGAAGGCGACGGGTATCACCGCCGCCCAGACGATGCGCATGGTGCCCGATCTCTCGGTGATGGGCGACCCGGGCACGGGCTTCATGCAGAACTTCACGGGCAAGAACACCGGGGCTCAGAATTGGAGTTCCATTGGTGGCACGTCAATTGGCGCGCCTCTCGTGAGCGCCCTCGTCGCCGTCGCGGCGCAGGTGTGTGGCACCTCGCGACTGGGCTTTCTCAACCCCACGCTCTACGCCTTGGCGCGCACCTCCAAGGGCTTCGTCGACGTCACCTCCGGCAACAATGACCTCTTCGGAACTGGTGACTATTCGGCGGGCGTCGGCTACGACATGGCCTCGGGTCTCGGCAGCCCCGACGCGACCTTTGTCAACGATCTGTGCCCGAGCGCCGTGAGTGTGGCCAAGAGCTCACTAGTGTCCTACACCAAGACTCCCTACGCCGGGGCCCCTTCACACCTCAGCGTCGCACTACGCGACGCGAACGGCAACCCGGTCGTCAATTCCGCCGTCACGCTGATTGCCCACGCGTCGAGCGGACGCATCCTCTTCGACTCCGACCCCACCAGTGCCCGGGGCCACAGCGCCCTCGACTCGGTCTCGAGTGACTTCAGCGGCCACGCCGCCTTCACCCTCACGAGTACCCAGCCGGGTCGTGTCACGCTGACGCTCAAACTGCACGGCACCATCCTCTACACCACCACCTTGCACATCCACGCGATTCCCCTCACGCGCCAGAAGCCAGTGGCGCCCACCATCACGCACGTGGTGGCGCGATCCAAGGGTGCAGTCATCTCAGTAGCGCCGCAACGCCCGCACACACCCTTCGTGGTGGCCCTGCAGCTCAGCGTGGACGGTGGACGCGCGTGGCACTCGTTCCCGGCACGTGCCCGAAGCATCGTGGTGAGCAACTTGAAGGGCCTCACCACGTACGTGTTGCACCTGCGAGCGCACAATGTCAACGGATATAGCCCGGTCTCGCCCCCGATACGCATCAGAACGCTGCGCTAAGCCCAGCACGCAGAAATGCGACAACTAGGCTGACTATGCACTTTCTCGAGCAAGGATGAACCCAATAGGCAAAGGACGCGAGTGAGATTTCGGCGAACAACCCTGGTGGCCAACGTCGTCATCATCGGCGCGACGCTGCCCGCCGTGGGGTTGCCCGTCGCGGCGTCGTCGAGTGCCGCCTTGCCGCTCTACGAATACGTCAGCGCTGGCGCCACCAACTGGAGCACCCAGGCGTTGGCCGGCCAACTCGGCGGACACCTGATTCTCGGCAGTGCGCACGCGGTGGCTGGCGACGGCGAGTTCGCCCTCGCCGCGCGCCTCGAGAACGGGGACCTCGGACTGTTCGTGCGAAACGCCAGCGGCACGTCGTCATTCCACGACGTCAGTTCGATCTCGAGAGCTCCCGCGGCCGGGGCCGATCCGAACGTGTTTCTCGATCCTTGGGGCAACGTCGATGTGATCTACGTCAGCACCAACCACCGTCTCGTCATGATCTCAACCGCCAACGCGCGCAGTCCGCGCCACGCCAACGTCGTGACGCGGACCTCCTCACCCGCGCGAAGTCCGGCCTACGACGTCACCGATCTCACCGTCGCCAGCCACGTGGCGATGAGCCCGGGACTGCCGAGCGTCTCGGTATCAGGACTGTCGGCCGAGATCTTCGATCGGTCGACCAAGGGCGACGCCATCGCTATCCCCCTGGGGTGGCACCAATTGTCGGTCGCCCCGATAATCGGCGCCGCCACCAACGTGACCTTGGCCACTAAATCACCCACCGTGTTGAACGACCCCGTCGCCATGCCCGCAACCACCAACGCCTTTGCCGCCACGACCAGTTACGGTCACGTCGAATTCTTCACCCAGGCAGTGGCGGGAGCCAGTCCTTGGGTGGTCACTGACGTCACCGCTCTCGACTCGAGTCCCGCCAGCGTCGGGCAACTGGCAATGGCCACCAGCGGACCCCAGATCTACCTGGCCAGCCTGGCCTCGTCGGGCCACGTCCAGCTCTTCAGCATTGCCTCGTCGGGCGTGGCGAGTCTGACGCTGGGCATCAGCGCGCGAATCGTCCCGCACATCACGAACCGGACGCCGTCGTGGAAGTACGGCGACCTCACCGCGGTCATCGCGGGTTCGCCGCTGTGGGTCGGCCACATCTTTCTCAGTGCCACCGCGACGTCGGTCTCGGTCGCGGGACGCGCGGCGAGCTGGGGCGACATCTACGACTACTCCAGTGCCCTGCCCAGCGGGCCGTGGACGTCGAGCGACGTGTCGCTCGACGCGGGCGCGTCTACGGCGGCGGCGACGGGCGTGACGGGTGTGCTCAACGGCAATACCCTGCAACTCTTCGCCACCAGTAGCGGCACTCGCTCGCTACACGGCGTGGGCGTCTACGCCATTCCCTCCAACGATTGGGGACGCGCCATCTTCGACGGATGGCCCATCATCTCCGAGACCGGTGGCCTGGGTACGCTCACCGCGCCGTGGGTGGGCGCCTCCTCGTCTTCGGTGACGCGGTCGTCGGACTATCAAATGGCTCAGAGCATCCTGAATTCCCAGAAGCGCGAGACCTGGCTGTCGTTTTGGACGGTGAGCGGTCCCCTCACGCCCGCCACGCAGACCACCGCCTCGTATTACAGCCACGGTTTCCTGGCCGGCCAGTGGGTGGCTCAGCAGATCGACCAGTACCACCTGCACGGCGTGGGCATCAAGCCCAACTGGGTGATCCTCGACCCCGAGGGCTTCCCCGACAACCACTCGGCCCTCGACGCCCCGGCCGGGGCCTCGCCCGCCACCATCAAGAAACACGCCACGTACTGGTCGGCGATGTTGAGTGGCTGGTCCGCCGGGATCACCGACGTCGATCCGGGGCTGCACCCCGGCGTCTACGCCTCACAGTCCGAGTATCGCAACTACGGCATCGCCAACTCCACTCTCCCCGTCTTCGAGGCCATCGCCTTCGGCGGAGGTGGGCCCCTGCGCATCGCCGGTTCGAACGGCCACAACATCCTGGGCTACATCGCCTTCAACGCTGCGTGCACACCCGCCGTCACCCTGCACGCCCAGGAGCACACGTTGCTCAACCCTCCGTGGTCGGGACAGTTCAATACCCTCCAGTTCAACGCCGGTGTGTACTGCGCGCCCTAGGCTGAGCCCATGAGCGATACGACATCATCGAACGAGACGACTCAGGACTTACTGTCGCGCCTCAAACACCTCGCCCAACCGTTGGTGGACTCACTCGACACGCGGCTACGCGATCAGATTGACCGTCGCGTCGACGACCGGGTTGACGAGTCACTGTCGTCACGGCTGTCGGTCATCGAGCGCGCCATCGCCGACTTGGACCGCGCTCTCAGGGAGCTTCAGGAGCGGCTCGACGCGACGAACTAGCGCCGCGAACGATCACGGCGAATGACGAATCGCACCGTCAAAATCGTCAGGGCGATAATCGCCACGACGAAAACGCCGAAGACAATGTCGAAGGCGAGCGAGTAGGTGGCGCCGAGCACGACGTCAGGCTAGTCATGTCACAGCGCATCGTCAAAGTTGATGCGTGACGATGACTGAACCGGCCCCCGAATTACTAATTGAAGTCCTCCGCGGTGATCGGGCTCGACGACCACGGCGCGACGACGCCCGCGCCGCGGGACTGCGCGCGTCGCTCGAGGATCACGTCTTCGAGATCTTCGGACCCCCGCGGCGCGAGACCCCGGTGGTGGTCTCCAGCGCGACGCTGCGGGGCTCGGGTCACGGATTCGAGCTCTTCGACTCGACACTCTCACGCGCGAGGGGCCACGTCATCTCGACCGCCTTTCGCCTACTGGTGGCTCACGTCCACGTCGAAGACCCCTACGACGACGCGCTGGGTGCGTGGCGTGGCGAACGTCCCGACGATGAGCTCCTCAGTGTCATCGCACACCTCGACGACGACCAGGTCGCGCGACTGCGCGCCGACGTGACCTCGCACTTCGCGACTCTGACCAAGGGACTCGGGCCGATTCCGAGCAGTTGGTGGCCGCGCACTTCGCAACGCGCACGCCAACTGCTCGGGGGCGGCAATGTGCAGCTGCGTGACGTCGTGGACCTCGTCGTGGGATCAACGCACCACGAGGTCGCCAGCGTCGCCCTCGTGGACATTACGACGTCGCCACTGGGAGCGGGTGCCGAGCGGGTCATGCGCTTTCACGCCTTGATGCAGACGCTGCGCACCTCGGTCGTGCCGCTGCGCACGTCGATCTTCTCGAGCGCCACGGGCGAACTCTGGACTCTCGACGTCGACGCGGAACTCTTGATGCGCGCGGTGGGCGACGTGGTGGAGACCTTGACACGCGTCGGAGCGTCGAGTTGAGCTCGCTCGTTCAGCGCCGCCTGACGCCGCGCGACGTGGGCGAATTGATTGACGCCGCGCCCGTCGACGTGGCCCTCATGAGCGAAGAGCACCGAGCGAGTCTCGCCAGCCGCTTTCGCGCGGTGCCGATACCCGATCACCGGCGCCTCGACGCTTGGATGGTCGAGCAGGCCGGTCGGCCCCCGGGACCCTTCGCCTGGTCGCCAGTCACGGTTCGGCGCATTCTGGGAAACAACGCCGCGCGGCGCGTGATGCGCACCCCCGACACGATTTTGAACGCCGTGCGCGACGAACTGGCTGATCAACTCCTGCGCGCCGTCAAGGGCTACGCCCGCCCGGGTTCACTGGGTCACTGGCTCGCCGGTGTCTCGCACCCCGTGCTCGGCCTGATCACTGCCGAGGCCATCAATTGGGCGACGCAGACGCTTCAATGCGCCGAGGGACTCGACCATGAATGGCGCATCGCCTCGTCTGACGTGTACTACGACGTGGCCGGCGCGCGCACCACGCTGCGTGGCCGACGCGACGTCGTCGTCGACACCGACTCGGGACGCGTCATCATCCGAATCCGCTCGGGACAGCCGGGTAAAAGCGCAGGTCCGGGCCTACGTAGTGACCTGGTGGTGGAGACCTTGGCCCACCGCGAAGGGCTCGCTCCGCGCCGCTACCTCGGCCTATGGCCGGACGCGGGGCTCGTGTTGGGCGTCGACGGGTCGATGGAGAACGTTCGCGCGGGTGCGCGCGACTTCGTGCGCGCAGCGGTCGCCCAGCGTCGCCACGGGGTCGATCGCGCAGCCTAAAACGGGGTAAAAACTGGGTTAGGCGCCGAGACTAGTAGCGTAGATAGGTCATGACCCAGCGCACCTCCCTCCGAAATATCGCCATTATCGCCCACGTCGACCACGGAAAGACCACACTCGTGGACGCCATGTTGCGCCAGACTGGCTCCTTCACCGACCACGAGGCCATTACCGACCGCGTCATGGACTCCGGCGACCTCGAGCGCGAAAAGGGCATCACCATCCTCGCCAAGAACACCGCCGTCAAGTGGCACGACCTGACGATCAATATCATCGACACCCCCGGTCACGCCGACTTCGGCGGAGAAGTCGAGCGCGGACTGGCCATGGTGGACGCCGTGGTGCTCCTGGTGGACGCCGCGGAGGGTCCGCTGCCCCAGACCCGATTCGTCCTTCGCAAGACCCTTGAGGCCCGTTTGCCGGTCGTTCTGTTGATCAACAAGGTCGACCGCCCCGACGCGCGTACCGAGGCGGTCGTGGAGGAGGTTGAGAACCTCTTTCTCGACCTCGACGCCGACGAGCACCAGATCTCCTTTCCCATCTTGTACGCGTCAGCGCGCCAGGGCTGGGCCTCCACCGACATCAACGACACTTCGGGTGACCTGTCGCCGTTGTTCCAGACCATCGCCGACTACGTCCCCTGCCCCGAGTACCAAGAGGGCCACGGACTCCAGGCTCTCGTGTGCAACCTCGACGCTTCGCCGTACCTCGGTCGCCTGGCCCTGTGTCGCGTGGTCAATGGCAACCTGGTCCGCGGACAGCGCGTGGCGTGGTGCCGCATCGACGGGACCATTGAATTCGCCAAGATCACCGAGCTCTTCATCACCGAAGCGCTCGACCGCGTGCCCGCCGAGAGCGCCGGTCCCGGCGACATCGTCGCCGTCGCCGGTTTCGAGGAGATCACTATCGGTGAGACCCTGGCCGACCCCGACAACCCGATCGCGTTGACTCCCCTCACGGTGGACGAACCCAGCCTCTCGATGACCATTGGTATCAATACCTCACCAGTTGCCGGCACCGAGGGCAAGCTGCTTACCGCACGCCAGGTCAAGGACCGTCTCGACAAGGAGTTGGTTGGCAACGTATCGCTGCGCGTACTGCCGACGGAGCGTCCCGACGCCTGGGAAGTTCAGGGCCGCGGCGAGCTGCAGTTGGCTGTTCTCATTGAGACCATGCGCCGCGAGGGCTTCGAGCTCACGGTGGGCAAGCCTCAGGTCGTCACCCGAGAGATCGACGGCAAGGTGCACGAGCCCGTCGAACACGTCACCATCGACACCCCCGAGGAGTTCGTCGGCAATATCACTACGCTGCTCGCGACGCGCAAGGGCACGATGACCGATCTCGTGAACCACGGCACTGGCTGGGTGCGTCTCGAGTGGCGCATCCCCGCGCGCGGCTTGGTGGGCATCCGCACCGAATTCATGACCGAAACTCGCGGATCGGGGATGATGCACACGAACTTCGACGGCTACGCGCCCTGGTTCGGCGACATCCGCTTGCGCCAGAGCGGCGTCCTGGTGGCCGACCGGCGCGGACCGACCACGGCCAATGCCCTCATTGATTTGGAGCCGCGCGGCACCATGTTCGTGGGTCCCGGTGTCGAGGTGTACGAAGGCATGATCGTCGGCGAGAATGCGCGTGCCGATGAGATGAACGTCAATCCGACCAAGGAAAAGAAACTCACCAACATGCGCGCCTCGGGTTCGGACCACACCGAGCGCATCACGCCCGCCACCGTGTTTTCGCTCGAGCAGGCACTGGAATTCATCTCCGACGACGAAGCCGTTGAAGTGACGCCCAAGTCGGTTCGCCTGCGCAAGGTGATCTTGGACCAGGCCGGCCGCGCCCGCACGCACAAAAAGGGATCGTAACCCCGTCCACTAGAATTTCGGACGGAGGGATGACAGAGCGGCCGAATGTACCGGTCTTGAAAACCGGCGTGGGCTTGCCCACCGTGGGTTCAAATCCCACTCCCTCCGCCACATGTGCTTGACCCCATTCGCTGGACCGTTTGGCCCTGACCCCGAATAGTGGACCTCGTTTATGCGAGTGATCCCTTTGGGGGCGCCCAACGTACTATCTGGTGATGAAACATCGTGGTGACGCCGAGAACCTGATCTCGGACGAGGCCCTCCTGTCGGGAATCGCCGTCGGCGACGAGCGAGCGGTGCTGATCTTCGTGCGCCGCTATCAGCGCCGCCTCTTCGGCCTGGCGCTCGGAATTCTCGGCGATGCGGGACTCGCCGAAGACGTCGCACAAGAAGCGTTCATCCGCATCCTTCGACACGCCGCAGTCTTCGACGCCCGTCGCGGCTCGGTGACCAGTTGGGCACTGACCATCACTCGCAACCTCGCCATCGATGCCTCGCGACTGCGTCGTGCGATACCCGTCGCGCCGAGCGATTGGGTCTTTACGAACTTGGTCAGCAGTGACATTGCTCCCGATGACGCGCTCGTCGCGTCCGACGCCTCGTCGCGACTGTCGGTTGCCCTGGGGCAGTTGCCCATTGAACAACGACGAGCCGTGGTCCTCGCATCGCTCTACGGTCGAACCGCGGCCGAGATTGCGGTTGAAGAGTCCATTCCGATCGGTACCGCCAAGAGCAGGATTCGCCTGGGTATGGCGAGACTGCGCGTAGACGTCGTGGTGAAGGAGACGCCGTGAGCTTCGACCACGAGAACTCCACCGTCTGCGAAGAGATCAGTTCTGACTTGAGTGAATTCGCCTTGGGCTCCCTGACGGGTCGGAGCCGGTCACTCGTTCTGGAGCACTTGTCATCGTGCGCGCCGTGCCGCGGCGAACTCGAATCCCTCGCCGTGGTGGCGGACGCGTTACTCGAGCTCGCCCCAGTAGTTGAGCCACCCCTGGGGTTTGAGCAACGTCTCGTCGAGAAATACTGTGCGCACGTGCCGCGTCGACGCGCGCACCGTTCACTTCGCCTCGCGAGCCTGGCCGCCGCGGCAGTTATTTTGTTGGCGCTGGGTTTCGTGATCGGAGACGCCGCGATTACTCATCACTCGACGCCAGCGAGCACACAAAGTGCGCCCCCCGTGACCGCACAATTGACGTCGCAGGGACGAATACTGGGGCACGTGTTCGTCAGTGGTGCACACCCGGCGTGGATCTATATGACCTTTGACGAAGGCAAATGGTCGGGCACGGCGTGGTGCAGCGTCACGTTGAAGAATGGTCGCGTCAAGGACCTCGGCAGCTTCTCCCTGACCAATGGTTACGGAGCCTGGGATGCGTCGATCGACGTCGCGGCAAATCAAGTCGCGACGGCGCAGGTCACCGACGCGTCGGGCCACGTGCTCGCCACCGCCCATCTGTCGGCGTAGACCGTGGCGCGACCCGCTCACGGGATCATCGTCACCGAAAGGAAAATCTTCCGTCGCGGGAGTGATCCCTTCAGAGAGTTCATCCGTATCTCTTCTCAGTGAGTGAGGACGCAATGAGGAGCCCGTGGTGGGACAATCCGCTGGCTCTCTCGTGCGCACGAACTCCCCCGCCCAAGTCCTAAGGAGACGAACCAGATGGAGCACCGCATGAAATCGTTGTACGGTCACCGAATTCCACGAGGCAAAGCTGCGGCCACCGGTCTCACGGTGGGCGCACTGCTGGCGACGATGGGCGTCGTCGCCGCGTCGGGGGCGGACAGTCATACGTCAACCGGTGTCGCGATCTCGACACTCAAGACCTCCACGTACGGCACGATTCTGGTCAGTCGCACGACCGTCTACACCCTCAAGCCCAGCAAGGTCGCCTGCGCCGCCTCGTGCCTCAAGGCCTGGCCGGAGGTCCTCTTGCCCACGGGCGTCACCAAGGCAACGGTGGGACACGGCGTGAACGCCGCCAAGCTCGGCACCGTGAAGCGTGCGGGCGGACGCCTCCAGGTGACGTACGGCGGCAAGGCAATCTACTGGTTCTCCAAGGACACCACGCCCGGCCAAATCAAGGGCGTCCTGAGCGACAAATGGGGCAAGTGGTCCGTCGTCGTCACTATCAAGGCCGCGGGCGGGGGTACTCCGACGACGACCACCACAGCGGGAGGGGGTGGGGGTGGTATCGGTTTCTAGTTTTGACGCCGCGCGCGGTGGCCAACGCGTCCGAGAGAGCAGCGCGTCTCGGGCGACGACGTCGCCTCTCCCCACTGACGTGCAGGCGCCCGTCGGTGCGAAGAGGAGGTTCACATCTCGTATCTATCTGCCGGCGCTCTCCATCGTCGCCGCGGCGGTCGTGCTCATCACGATTGGCTGGCTGAGCCGTTGGGGAGGCGGCAGTTTCACCTCGGCAATGACGAATCTACGCATTGTCGTCGTCGGTCCGGCGACCCTGGCGTTCCTCGCGTTATTCCTCGTCGTCGAGCGACTGCGCCCCGCACAACGGCGCCCGGTCTTTGCGCGGGGCTACCGCCACGACCTGCTGTACACCATCTTGAATGCGACGTTGGTCGCTCCGCTCGTAGTGGCACTCTCACTGTCGTTCTCGGAGGTGGCGCGCCGTTCGCTTCCCTGGATCGTCGTGCC
This sequence comes from Acidimicrobiaceae bacterium, assembly GCA_003136415.1. GTDB lineage: Bacteria > Actinomycetota > Acidimicrobiia > Acidimicrobiales > RAAP-2 > RAAP-2. Next base: position 21,034 of record PLEI01000105.1, read on the forward strand.
GCGCATGGGCGTGCTACCCCACTGGGGGGTGATTGCGGTGATCTTCGTGGCGATGGACGGGTGTAACTGGCTCGCGCACTACGCAAATCATCGCATCCGCATGCTCTGGCGCTTCCACGAATTGCACCATTCCCAGGAGGACATGAGCGTGCTCACCGTGTTTCGCACCCATCCGCTCATTCACGTCTCGTATCTGATCACGCTCATCCCCGGGGTCATCCTCCTGTCGAACGGCACCATCCCGACCGCGTTCCTGGTCGCCTACGCCGCCGTAGTCGCCTTCGAGCACTCGAACACCAATCTGGGGTTCGGTCCACTGGGCAAGATCTTCGTGAGCCCCAACTACCACCGCATCCACCACCGCCTCGAGGGGCGCCAAGACATCAACCTCGGCTTCGCGCTGACGATCTGGGACCAGATGTCGCACCGGGCCATCTTTCCCACGCCCGACACGATTCGAATGGACACCGGGCTACCGGGGCGACCCTTGCTCGTCGAGCAGGCGACGCAACACCCCCAACACGTGCGCGTGATGATGGCCCAACTGGTGGGGCCCTTTCGGCGTCTTGACCCCGAGACCGACCAGGCGATGCCCGAATGACCCTGGCGTGGCGCCACGTCGGTGGTCGTCGTGCGACCCTGGTGGTGCGGATGCTCGTGCGTAGCACGCCCTCCACCATTGGTTATGACGTCGCCCTCGC
>PLEI01000011.1 GCA_003136415.1 Acidimicrobiaceae bacterium
TTCAGAACTACGCCCTCTATCCACATATGACGGTCTTCGAAAATATCGCCTTCGGCCTGGGTCTGCGCAAGATGCCCAAGGACGAGGTAAAGCAGAAGGTGAATGAAGCGGCGACCATTCTGGGTTTGACCGATCTGCTCCAGCGCCGTCCCGCGCTGTTATCGGGCGGTCAGCGCCAGCGTGTGGCGATGGGTCGAGCCATCGTGCGCAATCCGGCCGTGTTCTTGATGGACGAGCCGCTTTCGAATCTCGACGCCAAACTCCGAGTGCAGATGCGCATCGAAGTCCACCGGATTCAACGGCGAATTGGCGTGGCTACCTTGTACGTGACCCACGACCAGACCGAGGCAATGACCATGGGCGACCGAGTGGCGGTGATGCGCGCAGGGGTACTCCAGCAGTGCGACGAACCGCAGGTTCTCTACGCGAGACCGCGGAACCTTTTTGTCGCCGCCTTCATTGGCTCACCGGCGATGAACCTGTTCCAAGCAACGCTCAGTGACGACGGACTTCTTCTGCAACTGGGTTCACAGGCCGTGGTGCTCTCGAACACCGTGATGGAGCAGCGACCGGGATTGAGCGCCTTTCGCGGACGAAAGATTGTGGTGGGCATTCGCGCAGAGGACCTGCCGGTCCTCACGGGGCAGGACACTGGTTCTCTCGCGGTTCAGGTAGAAGCGGTCGAGGCACTGGGCTCAGAGTTGCTCGTGCATTTCTCCATCGACGCGGTGCGCGTTAGTGGCGACCAAGTGGGCGATGAGGAGTCTGGCGAAATGCCCTCGGCCCTCGGGTCGGTGGGCGAGGGAGTGGCGCGGGTTGAACCACGTGCCAATGTGCGCGCGGGTGAGGTAGCTCGTCTGAGACTTTTCCCGGAGCGACTTCATTTCTTTGACCCGGACAGTCAAAACGTTATCGAGTGAGGGGTACCACCCCTCTCTAAAGGGTGAAGCGGGCGCGATGGTCGACCTGGTCGCGGCGCAGTGAGAACGTCGCGACCTCTCTTTGGGCTCATCATCTCGGGTTGATTCAGCGGACTTTGCCGCGACCTCTGACGGTCAGTTCGTCGACGACGTTCTCTCCGCGCACGACGTAGGCGGAGTCGAACAGGTTGATCACGGGGCACACGTGGCTAGGAATCAGCAACAGTTTGTCGCCAATTTCGAGTTGGCCGCCCCGGCCCGTGTCGATGACGCCGACTCCGTGCTCCTCCGTCGTGAACTCCATGGTGAGGTCATCCCACCCCGCGACCTTGATCCAGTCGGGACGTCCGACGCCGTCCGAGGTGAAGCACTTGGTGCCGGCGTCGATGACGAAGCGACCTTCGTCGGGACGACTGACCACCGTGGCGAGGATGAAGGCCGCGCAGGTGTCGTAGGTCGCGACACCCAAGTTGACCATCGCCGTGTCGTTGAATATGTAAGTGCCCGGACGCACCTCGGTGACTCCTTCGCCGGAGTGTCGGGCCTCGCGTCGCGCCGAAGGAGTTGAGCCGACACTGATGTCGCGCAGTTCTACCCCGAGCTCGGCGCACAGGGCCTTGGTCATCATCAAGTCGTCAATCTCCTGCTGGATGACGACGTCGCGGTCCTCGAGGGTCGCGGCCCGGTAGGCGTGGCCCGCGTGGGTGAGGAGGCCGATGACTTCGATGCCCGAAACGTCGGCGATGCGCCGAACCATGTCGGCACTGGGCACGCCGGGCGCGTGACCCATGCGGTGATGTCCGGTATCTACTTCGACGTAGACCTCGAGCGGGCCGTTGCCCCGCACCCCGACGCCACCGAGGCCCGCCGCCACCTCGAGGGAGTCCAGACTCACGATGATGCGTGCCTTTTCGCGCAGGACCGCCAGACGGGCCCACTTGGAGTGACCGTAGATGGGGTAGGCGATCAGGATGTCATCGATTCCGGCGGCGACCATCACTTCGGCTTCGCCGACTTTTGCGCAGGTGATCCCGGCCGCGCCGGCCGCGATCTGCATCTGCGCCAATTCGGGGATCTTGTGCGTCTTGGTGTGGGGGCGCAGCCGCACACCGGCCTCCTGGGTGACCGCGGCCATCTCGGCAATGTTGGCCTCGACTTTGTCCAGGTCGAGAACGAGGGCGGGGGTGTCGAGATCGAAGACGTTCACGGCTGGAGCAGAGCCTTGACGGGGGTGCTCTGACCGTTCATGAGCGCGTAAAAGATTTCGGCGCCGCTCTCGAGGGGATACGTCGTAAACCACGAGAGATCCAAATCGGGGGCGAGGGAGAGGGCCTGGTCGAATTCGGCGTCAGCATACGCGAAAGAACCACGAATGGTCTTTTCGAATCGCACGGCGTTCATGGCGTCAAATCCGGCCTCCGGCTGAGCCAGGCCCAGCCACACGGCGACCCCGCCCGGGATGAGCTGACTCACCGAACTGCTGCGGGTTGCGGCGATGCCGACCGCGTCGAAGATGGCGTCGTATTCGCCCTCGAGCGTGTCAGCGACTGCGTGCGCCCCGAGAGCGAGAGCGACGTCGCGTCGTTCGGGCGAGAGGTCGACGCACGTCACCTCGGCGGCACCGAAGTAGCGGGCCACTTCCAAGCAGGCGAGACCAATGGGCCCGCAGCCAATGACGGCGACGCGTTCGTCGATCGGAGCGCTCGCCTGAGTCCACGCGTGCACCGCGTTGGCGATGGGCTCAACGAGCCCCGCGCGGTCCCAGGACAGCCCCTCAGGGATCTCGTGAACGGCGTTTTGTGGCACGGCCACGCGCTCCGCGAATCCTCCGGCGCGGTGTACGCCGAGCAGTTGTCGTGAACGACACAGTTGAGTGCGACCACGTCGACACAAATCACATTCGCCACAACTAGTGAGCGGATTGATGGCGACGCGACGTCCATCGTCGAGTCGGCCGACAAACTCGTGTCCCATCACGAGAGGGGGAACGCGGAATCCGGGAGTGGCGATGCCGTGCAATTCGCTTCCACAGATGCCGGCGCGCTCGACGTGCACGATGACTTCGCCTTGTTGCGCACGTGCGTCATCGACGTCGCGGACTTCGACCACTCCGGGGCCGGTAAATACCAATGCCTTCATCTTGACTTCAACCTCGAGTTCTCGTCGCATTGACTACGTGGTCACAGTAGTTGTTTGTTGCGTCGCCTCGAGAACTAAAGCGCGTTGTCGTCGTCGTCATTCGTTGCACGGCGATATGACGCCGCGCAGTCGGATAATCGGAACGATATCGTGGTGTTTCGACGAAGTGTTCCGGCAGTCGGAACTGATTGTTGCGGGCGTATTTTTTCTTTGCTTTTGCGGCTGTCGTACGGTGAAACTCATTGCACCTTTGGCGGTCATTGAGTACGTTGAAGACAATCGCTCATCCACGTGATCGATTTTCAGGGAGGGTTTCATGAAGAGCAATTACCCATCGATGCGCGCCCGGTGGTCTCGCAATCGAATAATCACCAAGGTGGTCTCGGTATTGTGTGTCGCGGCAATGGGTCTCGGTGTCGCGGTCATTCCTACGGCCACGCAGGCAAGCGCCTCGGGCAAGACCAATATCAACTACTGGTTCTGGGGCGAGAGCGACATTCCCGGAATGACGAAGTGGATGCAGCAGCGCATCACCACGTACGAGAAGGCGAACCCGAGCGTGACGATTACGTTGGTGCCGCAGTCGAACACGACGATCATCTCGAGCTTCCAATTGGCCAGTCAGTCCAAGACGGGTCCCGACGTCGACACACAGTGGGCGACGTTGCCGACATTGTTGCCCGCTCTCCAGGGCGAGGTGACACCGATATCGAACTACGTGTCGAAGTCAGAGATGTCACACTGGCTCAACACCAACGAGAACACCATTGGTAACAAGGTGTACGCGATGCCGCTGTACCTGATTGGTGTGCCGCTCGTGTGGAACAAGAAGCTCTTCGTCAAGGCGGGACTCAACCCCAATGTGGGACCCAAGACCTGGGCGCAATTTCTTGCCGACTGTGCCGCGCTGAAGAAGCACGGCATTACTCCGCTGGGTATGGGCAACCAGGACGGTTACTTCGGAGCGTGGATGTTCGCCATCTACGAGAAGCAAATCCTCAACTCCATCAATCAGCTCACGCAGGGAGTGGCCAACGTCGGTTCGAGCCAGGCCAAGTTACTGGCGTCGCTCAAGACGATGTACACGATGCTGTCGGGACTCATCAAGAGCGGTTACGTGAACTCCAACGTGGAGTCGCTGTCGCTGAACCAGGGCTGGCAGCTCTTCCCGCAGAGCAAGGCGGCAATGTCGTTCACCACTGACGGTAACGTCCTCGCGTGGGCCAAGGCCGTGGGCGAGAAGAACGTGGGCGTCACCCGTCCTCCGGTGTGGGGCACGGGCAAGCTCGCGAGCACGTACGACACCACCCAGTCCTCGGACGAGTTCCTCGCCTCGTGGTCGACCAACAAGGCCGCGGCGGCGAAGTTCCTCACCTTCTTGCACACCACGGCCAACATGGTGGCGTTGAACAAGGAGACGGGCGCCTTCCCGGCCGACAACCGCTTCCCGGCCAAGGACATCACGGACCCATTGGCCAAGGCGTTGGACAAGCTCGACACGTCAGGAACCTCGGTCTGGCTGGAGAACGACATTCCGCCGCAGATTGACTCGAACGCCGACCTGCCGGCCGGTCAGTTGATCACCTCGGGCTCGGGTTCACCGGCGGCGGCGGTGGCCCTGTGGAAGCAGCAGCTCCAGAAATGGCAGTTGCAGCAGCCCACTCAGTTCACGCTGTTCAAGAAGTGGGCGACGGGCTCCTGAGTCAGGGGGCCAGTTCACCCCTGCGCATCAATGAATGAAGGACGAGTATGAGTTCTGCGAGTGTTTCACTCGACAGCAACCGCCCCCGGGCGGCGGCGCCGACGACCCGCAAGGTCCGGCGCCGCCGTCAGTGGTGGCCCTACGGATACATGGCGCCGGTGCTGATCGTGCTGGGGGTGGTCTTTGGCTATTCGTTCGTTGAAGTAGTCCATTACAGCTTCTACGCGGGATCAATCGGGTCCCTGGTGTGGGTGGGGACGGCGAACTACCGCGAACTCGCCACGGATCCCCAGTTCATCCACTCGATGTTCAACAATTTCAAACTCCTCTTCACGGTGCCCATCGTCACCGTGCTGGCCCTCGCGATTGCCCTGATGATCAATACGGCCTTCCGCGGCGTACGCCAGTATCGGGCCATCCTCTTTCTGCCCTACATCCTCCCGGCCACGGCGATGGGACTTTCCTTTTCCTACTTGCTGCAAGGCAATGGCGTTCTCGACGCACTGTTGACGAAGCTGCACGTGGGCTTTCTCATCCACGACTGGCTGGGTTCACCCAGCTGGGTGATGTTCTCCATCGGCGGCGTCATCGTGTGGCAACAATTAGGATTCGGCGTGGTCGTCTTCTCGGCGGCACTGCTCGCGGTGCCCGCCGAGACCGTCGAGGCCGCGCGAATCGACGGGGCCAACTGGTGGGTCGTGCAGCGTCGAATTCTCATTCCCCAGATTCGGCGCATCATCGAATTCTTCGTGATTTTGCAGGCCATCATTGTTCTCTCGTCGGTGTTTACTTACGTGTACGTCCTCACCGGCGGTGGTCCGGCCTATTCGTCGAGCGTCATGGAGTTCTACATCTACCAGAACGGCTTCGAGAACGGATCGATTGGCATCGCGTCCGCGGGCGCTGTGGTGCTCCTCGTCATCGCCAGCGTTTTCATTGCCCTCTACCTGTGGGTGCGCATCCGCGCCGCCAAGGACACCCGCTGATGCAGCACGTTCGCAATATTGCGCGTCAATTGACGCTCATCATCTTGTCGGTGATCTCTCTCTACCCCGTCTGGTTCATGCTGTCGACGGCGCTGAAGACGAGCCAGAATTACACGCTCAATCCCACGGGCCTGCCGCTGCATCCGACAATGGGAAATTTCACCGCGGTGTTCGCCGACTGGCCGGTGCTCACGTGGATGCGCAACAGCCTGGTGGCGACCGCGGTCTCCGTCGTGATTTCAACGGTGATCTCGATCATGGCGGCGTTCGCCATCGTCTTTGGCCGGGCGAAGGGACGCGAGACGCTCTTTCGCTCGAACATCGCCCTGATGGCAATTCCGCCGGTCGCGCTGCTCGTGCCCATGTACATGTTGATGGTGAGCGCCCACCTGATCAATCAACTCCCGTCGGTCATCATCTTCTACACCGGTCTACTCATTCCCTTCTCGATCTTCTTCTTCGTCAACTTCTTCCGCGAGATTCCCGAGGAGTTGGTGGAGGCCGCCTATATCGACGGCGCTCCCCACCATCGGGTACTACGCAGCGTGATCTTGCCGATTTCGGGAGCGTCCACGGTGACGTTGGTGATCGTGAACGCGATCTTCGTATGGAACGAGTTGCTGGTGGCCCTGGTGTTCCTGCAGTCGAACTCGTCGCGCACTCTCATGGCCGGCCTCGCCCTCTACCAGGGTCGCTACGTGACGAATGAACCATTGTTGATGGCGGCGGCGTTCCTGTCGATTCTGCCCCTCACGGTGCTCTACGTCTTCGGCCAGCGATTCTTCGTGCGCGGGCTGACGGCGGGGATGGGTAAGTAGAGGCTTCATCATTTGACGCACCAACGAAGATTTCCCCAACAGTAAGAGAGAAGGACAGCAATGACACGAATCGAAGGAAAGACGGACCAGGCGCCTACCCCGGTCGCGCCCTATTCTCAAGCGGTGCGCATCGCCAATACGGTGGCCGCCGCCGGTCAGGCCGGTGTCGACCGCGCCACCGGCACGTTCGCTGGTGAGGACGTCGCCACTCAGACGGTCCAGACGTTTAAGAACATCGAGGCCGTGTTGGCCTCGGCCGGAGCGTCGCTGCAGGACGTGATCCGCGTCGACGTCTACCTGGCCGACCTGGCCGACTTCGCGGCGATGAACACCGAGTACGCCAAGGTCTTCACCGAGCCCTATCCGGCGCGTACTACCGTCGGCGTCCACCTGCCTGCGGGCATGAAGGTGGAGATCACCGCCCTCGCCGTAGTGGAGTAGTCCAGTGACATTTCGTGACGTCTACGCCGAACTGGGGGTGCGGCACGTGCTCAATGCTGCCACCACTTTCACGGCGCTCGGGGGCACCACTTTGCCCCAGGAGGTCGTCGAGGCGATGGCGTCGGCGGCGACCTCGTGCGTCTCGATGGAGGAGCTGCACCTGGCCGCCGGCCGACGTGTCGCTGAGATCACGCGCAACGAGGCGGCCCTGGTGACGTCGGGCGCCGCCGCCGCGATCTGCCTGGCCGTACTCGCCGCGGTGACGGCGGGGCGCCCCGAACTCATCGCACGACTGCCCGACGACGAGACGCTCGAGCGTCGCGTGGTCATTCACCGGGCCCATCGCATTCCCTATGACCGAGCCGTGGAACTGGTGGGCGGGCACCTGGTCGAAGTGGGCAACGTCATCCAAACGTTCGAATGGGAATTGCACGATGCGCTAGGTCGCGGTGCGGCGGCGGTGTTGTGGGTGGCGGGCGACCATCTTCCCTCGACGGTGTTGTCGCTCGAGACCACGGTGCGGATTGCCCACGAATATTCGGTTCCCGTGATTGTCGACGCGGCGGCCCAATTGCCCCCGGTGTCGAATTTGTGGCACTTTACGAGGGAGTGCGGTTGCGATCTGGTGCTCTTCAGCGGAGGCAAGGCCTTGCGCGGCCCTCAAGCCAGTGGTGTGTTACTGGGTCGTGCCGATCTGGTCGAGGCGGCGCGCCTGAACGCCGCGCCCTTTCAGCGTCTGGCCCGCGCGATGAAGGCCGGCAAAGAAGAGGTCTGCGGTCTCTGGGCGGCGTTGGAGCGATACGTGGCGCTCGATCACGAGAAGCAGGCCCGCGACTGGACGGCGGCAGTTGATTCATGGGTGCGAGATTTGAGTGACATTTCCTCGATCGTCCTGCGCCGTCTCGACACCAACGAAGCGGGTCAGCCAGTTGCGCGTCTCGAGGTCGACTGCGTAACGGCGCCGCGTTCTCGTGCGGTGGCGTCCCGTCTCTGGGAGAATGACCCACGCATTGCGGTCCTCGAAGTGAGCAAGTACCTCTACGTGTCGCCCGACGTCATGAATGAGGGCGACTATGAGTACGTGATGCAACGACTGCGCGGCGCGATCGCCGCCACCGTGGACGAAGAAGAGGGCGGAAATGATGTGGGATGACTTTTTCATTGACCATGTGGTGGTGGTGGGAGGTGGCTCAACGGGAATCGGTGCCGCCTCGGTACGGGCTTTCGCGCGAGCCGGCGCGCGGGTGGTCGTTAGCGACGTGGCCGACGAGCTGGGCGAGCAACTCGCGGCATCACTGCGCGCCGAGGGGCACCGCGTGGTTTTTCGCCACTGCGACGTCGCGAGCGAATCCGATGTCACCGCGACCTTTGAGTGGGTGCACGAGACCGTCGGGCCGCCCGACGTCGTCTTCGTGTCCGCCGGTGTCGAATGGACTAAGGACGTGCGCCACACCAGTGTCGAGGAGTGGAACCGTGTTCTGGCAATCAACCTCACCGGTGTCTTCTTGCTGGGTCGTGCGGCCATGACCTCGATGTGCGCGCGCGGTGCGGGGACCATCGTGATCACCAGCTCGCCGCACGCCATTGCCACCGTGCCCGACGCCGGCGCCTACGCCGCGTCCAAGGGCGGCGTGCACGCACTGGTGAATGCACTGGCACTGGAGGGTGCGCCCCACCACGTGCGCGTGAACGGCATCCAACCCGGCACCATCGACACGCCAATGATTCGTCGCGAAGCTGAAGCGGCAAGCGACCCCGAGGAGCAGTTGATCTTGATGGCCAAGACCCACCCCCTGGGTCGCGTGGGTCGTCCCGAGGAGGTTGCCAACGTCGCACTATTTCTCGCCTCGCCGCTGGCGTCCTTCGTCACCGGGGCAATGTACGCCGTCGACGGTGGATTGATGGCGGGGCTACCGTCGGGTCCTCCCCTGAGCTACAACAACTAGCCGAGGAAATTGTCGCGCATGAAAGTCAGCCGCTACCGCATCCAGGTTGCCAACGTCGCGTACGAGCATCGTGAACTCAGTTCCCAGGTGGCGCGTGACGGCGTCACCGCGGGCGTCGTGCGCCTCGAGACCGATGACGGGCTGGTGGGCTGGGGGGAGATCTGCGCGGGCGCCGACATCGCTTCCGAGGTCAATGCCGCTCACGCCATGATGCCCTTCGTCCTCGGCGGCGATCCCTGGCGCGGCGAAGCCATGCGACGCGACGCGTGGCATCGGGGTCTCTGGCAATTTCGCGAAGGGACCGCCAACTTCGCCTGGGCCGGCATCGACATGGCTCTCGCGGATCTGTGCGCACAAGCCGCTTCGGTGCCGGTGCACGCGCTGCTCGGCGGAGCGCTGCACGAGTCACTCAGTTACTTCTGGTACCTGAGCGGTGACGACGTGAAGGACCTCGTGGCCCAGGCGCACACCGGAGTGGCGCGGGGCTATGACACCTTCTACCTCAAGGTGGGTCGCGGGCTCGACCTCGACGTCGAACGGGTGTACGCGGTGCGCGATGTCATTGGCGCCGCCCGCCTTCGCATTGACGCCAACGGCGCGTGGAGCGTGGCCCAGGCGCGTCACGCGTTGGCCCTGATGGACGAGGCTGACATCGATTTCGTCGAGCAACCGGTGCGCCAGGTGCCGCGGGACCTGCTCAAGGACCTGCGCGCCAGCGTCAACGTCGCGGTCGCCGCGAACGAGGGGCTCTGGAGCGAGGAGCAGGCCCGCGAACGCATTGAGGCGCGCGTCGCTGACGTCTACTGTTTCAGCCCCTACTGGGTGGGATCGCTGCGGACTTTCCAGCGTCTGGGCTACCTGGTGCACGAGCACGGGGCCCAGGTGTGTAAGCACACCCACGGAGAACTGGGGATTGCCGCCACCGCGGCTCATCACGTCATGTTGACGCTGCCGTCGGTGGTGCAGGGTAACCAGCAGACGTCGGCGCACATGAAGGGTGACGTCACCCGGTCACTGCCGATTGCGCACGCACCGGTGTGGGGACAGCCGAGCGCACCGGGCTTAGGCGTCGTCATCGACGACGACGCTCTGAGTGCCGCGGTCGAGGCATTCGATCGCGATGGCCAGTTTTGGCCGTTCCCGGGAGGCGAGTGATGGTCGAGGAGATCATCACCTTGGAGAATGATGACGTGCGGGTGCAGGTCATGGCGCACCACGGCGGTCGCATCACCCACCTCATCAATCAACGCGACGAACGCGAGTGGCTCATCGGCCCGCGCGCGGTGGACACCACACCCCCTCGGCTCGATGATGTCTATACCGACACGAACCATTTCGGCTGGGACGAGATGCTTCCGACCATTGATTCTTGCCAATATCCGGGTGAGCCCTATTCCGACCTGGCCCTGGCCGATCACGGCGAACTCTGGACGGCGCTCTGGGAAGTTATCGATCGAGGACCGACGTCGCTGCACCAGCGCGTCGAGGGGCAACGGATGAAGTACGTCTTCGATCGCGTCCTCGAGTTGCGGGGCGCCGTCCTGCGCTGCGAATACCGCTGTGTGACACCGGTCGACACCGCGATGCTCTGGGCGCTTCATCCCCAGTTCGTCACGCGCGACGCAACCCGCCTACAACTCCATCCCGAACCAGTGTCCGTGCTGGACACCTCGCGTGCAACGCCCCGGGTCAGGGACTGGCCCGGTGACCTCATTGTGGAACGTGACATTGTCGCTGGCTCGGACCTGATGATCTACGTCGATCCGATGGTGGCTGTCGAATCAGCGTCGCTGCTCGACGCCGACGGCAGTTCTCTGACCATGACCTGGGACTGGCGATTCGCGCGCTATCTCGGCATTTGGGCCGATCACGGGCGCCACAGCGGTGGACGGGTCATCGCGATTGAGCCGACGAACAGCTTCTACGACGACCTTTCGAAAGCGGTGGCGCATCGACGCTCCACTCCCTTTGCGGCGAACCAGCCCCTGACGTGGTGGGTCGAGATCGCACTGCAATCCGCGAAAGTTGCCGCGCCATGAGAGAATACGTCGCCCAGGTGTGCACCACCGACGCCGATTTCCTGGGGGAGTGTTGCCGATGGGATGAAGTGCACCAGGAGTTGATGTGGGTCAATCAGTCCCAGGGCCCGGGTCAGATGTATCGAGCCACGGTCGACGGCCCCGAGGTCACCATCGTGCGCCGCTACGAACTGAGCGGATCACCGTCCGCATTCGCGCCCGTAGCCGGTCGCGATGCGGGGTGGATCCTGGCCATGGATCGGTCGCTCTGGTGGTTAGACGTGCAGGGTGGGCTCCAAGAGCTCGTCACACCCGATGCCGGCCAGACGACCCCGGTGCACACTAACGACGGCGCCGCCGACCCCTGGGGTCGCTTCTGGATGGGGACAATGGCCGACGACGCTTCCGATGGACACGCCCATCTCTATCGCTACAGCGCGGCGCGGGGACTCACGACCATCTTCGAGGGACTCAGCATCTCGAATGGGATCGCGTGGAGCCCCGATCAGCGAACGATGTATCACGTCGACTCCGGACCCGGCACGATTCGGGCGTTTGACGTCGACGACCACGGCGAGATTTCGAATCAGCGGGTGTTCGCCCAATTCGACGTCGCGCGCGAGGGGACCCCCGACGGCCTGTGCATTGACGAGGACGGCGCCATGTGGGTCGCGGTGTGGGGGGGCTACGAAGTGCGCCATTACTCGCGCCAGGGTGATCTTCTCGGTCGAGTGTCCCTGGACACCGCTCAACCCTCGAGTTGCACACTCGGCGGCCCCGGGGGCACCACGCTCTACATCACCACCGCCCAAGAGGACATGTCCGATGAGCAGCTCGCCGCCGAACCCCATGCCGGGCGACTCTTCTACGCCGAAGTCGGTGTTCGAGGACTGGTACTGCGTACTTTTGACACACTGGAATCAAGAACCGGAGAGCATCATGACTGAAATGTCGACACCACTCATTGTTGGACTGGGCGAGGCGATGATTCGCCTCACCGCTCACGACCACGCACCCCTCGTCAACGCTCGTGATCTCACGGCCAATGTCGCCGGGGCAGAACTCAACCTGCTGATCGCCGGCAGCCAGCTCGGTGTACGCGGTCGCTGGCTCACGCGCCTGCCGACCAACGAGCTCGGCACCATGATGCGTCACCACGCGCAGTCCTTCGGCATCGACGTGCGCGCCATTGAAGAGGAGGACGCGCGGGCGGGACTGTTCTTCCTGGAGTTCGGCGCTACCCCGCGGCCCTCCAAGGTTCTCTACGACCGTCGTGATTCCGCGGCCAGTCACCTCTCGCCGGACGACTTCGATTGGTCCGAGGTGTTGGACGGCGCCCGTGTCGCACACGTCACGGGAATCACCTGCGCTCTGGGTCCCCAGGCGCTCGCCGCCTCGATCGCCCTCATGGGCGCAGCGCGAGTTCAGGGGGTGACGACGAGTCTCGACGTGAACTACCGCTCCCAGCTCTGGAGCGAGGAGGATGCTCGCGCGGCTCTTCGCCAGGTTCTCGAGTTGACGGACGTGGCATTCGTGGCACCGAGCGACTTGGCGTTGTTGACCGGCCACACGGGCAGCGTCGAGGAGCTGGCGCGTCGCCTCACCGAGTCGTTCAATATCTCGACCCTGGTGCTTCGCGAACGTACCGACGTGGTGATGGACGAGCTCGGGGTTTCGGTGCGGGTACTGGGAAACGGTGACGCTCACGCCCAGGCCAGTGGCTACGTCGTCGATCAACTCGGTGCCGGTGACGCCGCAGCGGGGGCGTTCCTCGCCTCGATGGTGCGCGGAGATTCCTACGAACAGTCGGTGCGTTACTGCGCGCACGCGTACGCGCGCATGCTGACCCTGCCCGGTGATTCCTTCTGCGGATCGTGGCACGATCTGGAGAGTGGCTTCACGACGAGAAGGCGGCTGGTGCGCTGATGACCATCGCAGAATTGGCCTCAGGCCTCGAGAGGGTCCGCCTCGTCGCCATCATTCGTTTGCACGATCATTCCGGCGTCGTCAAGATCGCCGAGACGCTCATCTCGGCGGGAGTCGAATATCTCGAGGTGACCATCGAACGTGCGACGGGCCTGGACGCGCTGCAACGCGTGGCCCACGCCTGCGCCACGACCGCGACGGTGGGGGCGGGTACGGTTGTCCGGCCCGAGGACGTCGCGCGGGCCGCCGACTCCGGAGCCCGATTTATCGTCACCCCCAACGTGAACCCCGACGTCATCGCCGCGGCCCACGATCAGGGGCTCATGATTCTGCCGGGCGCCTTTACGCCCTCTGAGGTGGCGGTGGCGGCTCAGTGTGGCGCTCATTTTGTCAAGCTTTTTCCGGCGTCAACCGGTGGCCTCGGGCATCTCACGGCGCTGCGTGGGCCGTTTCCTCACGTGAAGTTCGTGCCCACGGGGGGAGTGACATCGGACAACGCGCCCGAGTGGCTCGACGCCGGGGCCGCCGCGGTGGCGATGGGGTCGAATCTGGTTCCGGGTAATGGCTCACTCGACGGCATGTACGAACGAACTCGTCGAGCGGTCGTCGCGAGCGCGCGCTAGAGTCCCGAACGCTGGCGAATCGAGCGCGCGAGTGCCGAGGTGTCGTCATCGCCGTGACCGTGGGCAATGAGTTCGTCCTCGAAGTGCGCCGCCATGGTCGCCACGGGAAGTTCACTGTGCGTCTGCTGCGCCAACGCCAAGGCGATGCCGAGGTCCTTGCGATGCAGAGAGATCTTGAAGCCCAGCGGGTAGTCGTTGTCGATCATTCGTCCGCTGCGATTCTCCAAGACCCACGAACTCGCGGCGCCGCCCGACAAAGCGGCGACCACCCGGTCCATGTCGAGGCCGGCTTTGATACCCAGGGTGATGCCCTCGGCGACTCCGAGATAGGTACCGGCGAGGATGACCTGGTTGATCGCCTTGACCCACTGGCCCGCCCCGAGTGCGCCGACGTGGGTGATGATCGAACCCATGGCGTGAAGTACCGGTTGGGCCCTCTCGACGTCAATGTCGTCGCCACCCACCATGATCGACAACGTTGCCCGTTGGGCGCCCTCGGAACCGCCCGAGACTGGCGCATCAACCCAGTGGACGTGGCGTGACGCGAGACGTCGCGCGAAGTCGCGGGTGCTGAGAGGGCTGATCGACGAACAGTCAATGATGAGCGAGCCCGGTTGAAGACCGTGCACGAGGCCGCCGTCGCTGAAAACGACCTCTTGTACCTGGGGCGAGTCGGTGACGCAAATGACGACGATATCGCTGGTCGCGCCGAGCTCGGCGGGCGTGGTGGCGCGAGTCGCACCCAGGGCGAGCACCTCGGCGTCGCGTCCGGGGCTGCGGTTCCATACGGTGACCTCGAAGCCGGCGCGGACCAGATTGGCGGCCATGAAGGCACCCATGGTGCCCAGTCCGATAAAACCCACGCGACGAGAAACATTGACGGGTTCAGGGCTCATGATGGTCCTCGCGTTCGCTCGCGACGAGGGGCGAACTTCGCCGATCTGACCGAGTTACTCTACTGCCCCGGGGCGCAGGATTATCGTTCCTAGGTGGGCGTCTCCCCTCGACGCCGGAACGGAACTCCAGTGTGATCGACCCCTATCGACGACGCCTCGCGCTGCTGGTGGCGTCGTGTTACTTCATGGAGAATCTCGACGGCACCATCGTGACCACTGCGGCACCGAAATTGCGCGCGGCGCTCCACGTCTCCTCGACGGCAATCGGGTTGCTGATCGCGACGTACTTGATCACTTTCGCCGTCGCGATTCCGGTGGGCAACTGGCTGATGACGCGGATGGGTGAGCGCCGTTTGTTCCTGTCGGCGATTGCCGTCTTCACGGTGGCGTCGCTGCTGTGCGCCCTGAGCCACAACATCACCGAGCTCGTACTGGCGCGTTCGCTGCAGGGGGTCGGCGCTGCGTTGATGGTCCCCGTGGGACGCATCGTCGTGCTCGCCAACTCGAATAAAACTGACATCATGCGCCTGGTGGCCTACATCGTCTGGCCCAGTTTGCTGGCCCCGGCGCTGGCCCCGCTGGTGGGTGGCATCATCGTGACCTTCGGCAGCTGGCGCTGGCTCTTCTTGCCCAACGTGCCCCTGGGCGTCGCAGCCTTCATTGCGGGAACGATCCTCATGAGGCCCTCGACGCGCCAACGCGCCCAGCCGATTGCGCTCGACTGGCGCGGGATGCTGTTGACCGGCCTCGGTCTCGGCGGTCTCGTGTACAGCGCCTTCGTGGCGGGCGAGCTCACGTCGTCGTGGACGTCGGTGGCTATTGACCTCGCGGTGTCGTTGGCGGTCCTCGGGGGTGCGGTGGCGTACTTGCGACGCCGCCGCGACGCCTTCTTGGACCTGTCGGTATTTCGGGTGACCACCTTCACGCAATCGCTACGCGGGATCTTCCCCTTCACGATGGTGGTGGGCTCGGTGCCCCTGTTGTTGCCGCTGATGTTTGAAGACCGTTTCGGATGGAGTCCGATCAAATCGGGCGCCATCGTCCTCTTCGTCTTCATCGGCAACGTGGTGGCCAAGCCGTCGACGACGCCGCTGCTCAATCGCTTCGGGTATCGTCGGGTGTTGTTGGTGGCGACGTCGGCGGTGTGTCTGACGATGCTGACCTTTGCGCTCTTTGACGCCGCGACGCCCGTGGCGGTGATTGCCCTCGTGGCGTTCATCAACGGCGTGGTGCGATCGATTGGTTACTCGGGCCTCTTGACCCTGGTCTACAGTGACGTCGGCGAAGAGCACATGTCGCACGGAACGACGCTCGCCGCGACGGTGCAGCAGGTAGCCGCGGGATTCGCCGCCTCGGCGGGCGTTGTGGCACTACGGGTGGGTAGTTCAATCAGCCACACCAATCCAGTGAGTTCGCAAGTCGGGTATCGCATTGCCTTCGTGCTGCTGGCGGTGCTCGGCGCCACGTCGACGCTCAACGCCTTCTTGATGCACCCGAGCGCGGGTGACGCGTTACGCACGGTGCCGCCACCGCGCTCGACGCGCGACTAACCCTCGGTCAGGGTTCCACCCGGCACCATCGCCAATTCGGCGTGATTCAGATGCTGCTCGTGATCTGGCGGGGTGGACGGAATGAAGAGTGCCGCGATGACCGCGAACACCGTGCAGCCGGCGAGGAACATGAATCCGTGGGTGTAACCCGATTCCGAGGGCGCCCCCGACGCCAGCATCTTGGAGGTGACGATGCTCGACATGACTCCGGCGCCCACTGCGCCCCCGATGGTGCGGATGTTGGCGTTCATCCCACTGGCGACACCGGTCTGGTTCGCGGGGACGGCGCGGACAATGAGATTGGACATCGCCGAGAAGGCGAGCCCGAGCCCTACGCCCAAGAGCGCGCTCGCGACGTAGATCTCCCAGGCCTTGGCGTGCGCGACGGCGAGGACGAGGTAACCCGCGCCCGAGACGGCCGACCCCACGACCACGGCGGCCTTGGAACCGAAGCGGTCGGCAATCTTGCCCGAGTAGAGGCCCACGAAGAACATGCCGACCGTCAAGGGAATCAGGAAGAGACCTGACGCCACCGTGCTGGCGGAGAAGCCGTAGCCCGCGGACCGCGGTGTCTGTACGAACTCGGGCAGGAACGCCATGACCGAGTACATGCCAATGCCGAAGAGGAAGGCGACGAGGTTATTGGTCCACACCGCGGGAATGCGCATCATCTTCATATCGACCACCGGATCGTTGACCTTGAGCTCGACCGCCACCCACACCACGAGCAGCACGAGGCCGAGACCACCCAGCGCCAAGGTCTTGGTGGCGAACCAGCCCCACGTCGGAGCTTCGGACACCGCGACCAGCAATGCCACCAACCACGCCGAGAGTAGGAGCGCCGCGGAGATGGAGATGCGACCGGGGGAGCGCTCGGGCGATTCGGGCACCAAGAAGTAGGTCAGCACCGCGGCGATGGTGGTCATGAAGAAGGGGATCCAAAACAGCCAGTGCAGCCCCAGGTGCTCGAGAATCGGTCCGGCCACGATCAGTCCCGCGCCGCCGCCCACCGCGGTCATGGCCGCGATGGTGCCGATCGCCGAAGCGAGTTTCGCGCGGGGGAACTCGTCGCGAATGATGCCGAAAGCCAACGGCATCACACCGCCACCGATTCCCTGAACCGCGCGCCCGATGATGAGCACCGTGACGGTGTGCGCGCAGGCGGCGATGACCGAGCCGACCGACAGCGCGAGAAGAGTGGCCACCATGACGTGTTCTTTGCCCAGAATGTCGCCGATTCGTCCCATCACCGGAGTGAAGATCGATGCCGACAATAGGTAGGCGGTCACGACCCACGTGACGGTGTTCTGCGTGGTGTGCATCGAACTCTGAATGGTGGTGAGCGCGGGGATCACCAGCGACTGCAGCAGCGCGTAGGCCGAGACGCCCAGTACCAGGACCCCAAAAGTCACTTTGTAGTTGGCGCGGTCCAGAGAAGTGGTCAAAACTAGTCCTTCCTACGAGGGAGTCGGGTCACGGCAAAACGGGTAATTGCGAACTCCGAACGAATTCAGAAGGGCGACGTCAACCAACTTCACGATGGATTCGCGTTGGGTCGCTGAGAACGGCAAAACGGATGACGCAACTTCGCCACTGTAACGGATTCGAAGTTTCAACCAAGCGCGAGCGAGAGTTGACATAGCCAACGAGCGACTTCGGAACTTCGAGCGAGACCGTGCGAAACGAGGAACTTGACGNNGTTCCTATGGCAACCCTGCCACGTCAAAGGAGATTGAAATGAAGAGGAACGCAACACTTCGCGCCGCCGCCGCCCTGTCACTAGTGATGGGCGTTGGTCTGTCCAGCGTCAGTGTGGCGGGTGCGTCGTCGCGACACGAGGCACGCCACGCATTATTCGCCGAATCCGATTCGACCAGCGGCAACAGCGTCATCAGTTATGCGAGAGCCAGTGATGGCACGATCTCGTATTTTGGCACCCACCCCACCTTCGGCCTGGGTGCCGTGGCGGCGGGCGCCACCGCGGACCCGCTGGCGAGTCAGGGCGGTCTCGCGCTGATCAACAACGGTGAAGAGTTGATCGCGACCAATCCAGGGAGTGACTCGATCACGGTGTTCTCAGTGGACGGCGCTCGATTGAGCTTCCTCGAGCAAGTAGCGAGCGGCGGTCTCTTCCCGAATTCCGTTTCCTCGTCGGGCAACTTGGTTGCGGTGCTCAACTCCGGTGGCGCCGGAACCGTCACTGAGTTCCGCTGGGACGAGAACCAACTGATTCCTCTGTCGGTGCAGACACGCTCGCTGGGACTGGCGAACACGACGCCGCCGTTCTACTTGCAGGGCGCGGGCCAAGTGGGCTACACGCCTGATGGCACGCACCTGATTGTCACGACGAAGCACTCAACGGACTCCTTCGAGGTCTTCTCGGTATCTCACCGGGGTGTTCTCGGTGCTACGCCAGTGATCACCGCGGCGAACAGCCCCGTTCCCTTTGCGTTCAACTTCGACAACGCGGGCAACCTCGTCGCCGTCGAAGCGCTGAATTCGAACGTGAGCATCTACGGCGTCAACGTGAACGGCAGTCTCACGTCACTGGGTTCGGTCACCGACGGCGCCCACGCCCTGTGCTGGATATCGTCGGCCAAGGGTTACTTCTTCGGTGACAATGCGGGCAGCGGTTCAGTGAGTTCATTCACCGAGGGTGCGGGCAGTGCTCCCGTGCTCGTTAACGCGGCGGCCGCTAGCGCCCACGCGGGTACGACCGACTCCACGGTCTCGCCCGACGGCAATTTCCTCTACGTCGAGAGCGGCGGCGCGGGCACGATCGACACGTACTCCGTGGGTTCCACTGGCGTGCTGACCCCAGTCGAGACATTGTTCAACTTGCCGGTCGCCTCCGAAGGAATCACGGCGAGCTGACCGTGCGCCAAGGACACTACGCGACCCCGGCTTCGTGCCGGGGTCGCGTAGTGTCTCTCTAGGCGAGTCGTCGCTCGCTGGCCCAATTGGTGAGCTGGTGTCGATTCGACAGCTGGAGCTTGCGCAGCACTGAAGAGACGTGACTTTCGACCGTCTTGATGGAGATATCTAGTTCGGAGGCGATATCGCGATAGGTATAGCCGCGGGCGATGAGTCGCAGTACCTGGCGTTCACGCGAAGTGAGTTGGTCGAGTTCAGGGTCGACGTCGTGGGGAGTCGGTCCGTTCGCTTCTGAGGAGAACGCGTCGAGCACGAAGCCCGCGAGACGCGGTGAGAACACCACGTCGCCGTCGTGAGTTCGGTCGATAGCGTCAATCAGATCGGGACCCGAAATGTTCTTGGTGACGTATCCCCGGGCACCGGCGCGCACCACGCTGATGACGTCGTGCGCAGCGTCGGAGACCGAGAGGGCCAGAAATCGCACACTCGGCGCGAGAGTGAGTACTGACTGCAGAACTGCGAGTC
This sequence comes from Acidimicrobiaceae bacterium, assembly GCA_003136415.1. GTDB lineage: Bacteria > Actinomycetota > Acidimicrobiia > Acidimicrobiales > RAAP-2 > RAAP-2. Next base: position 19,365 of record PLEI01000011.1, read on the forward strand.
CACCACCGTCGGGCATGTGAACGTCGAGCAGAACGACGTTGGGCAGCCGCTCAAGTATGAGCTCGATGGCGGCCCCCACTTCATCTGCTTCGCCAATGATGTCGACGTGTGAGGAAATTTCGGCGCGGATTCCTGAACGAATCAGTTCGTGGTCATCCACGAGAAAGACGCGCGGCTGGCTCACGGCGTTGTCACTGAATGCGCCAAAGTGAGGCGCACCTCGGTGCCCGTGCCCGTTGATGAGAGAATCACTGCGTCGCCACCGTGCGACCGCATCCGTTCGACAATGGACCGGTTGATGCCGTGGCGATCGTCCGCCACGCCCGCGGGGTCGAATCCCACGCCCGTATCGCGAACGTAGACCGAGATTGTTGCGGGCTCCACTTCGCCGAATATTGAGATGCGCGACACGTGCGCCCACTTGGCGGCGTTGACGACGGCCTCACGGGTTGCCGCGCTGAGGGCGGCGACGGCGTCGTCCCCGGGACTGTCTCCGACGATGACGAGTTCAATGGTCACGCCGTAGTCGTGCTCGACGTCGACTTCGATTCGGCGAAGTTGCTGGGCGAAGGAATCCTCGGTGTTGCTGCGATCTCCCACGAGTTCGGGGGCGAAGAGCCACTCACGGAGTTCGCGTTCTTGGGCGCGGGCGAGACGGATCACGTCGCTGGGACTCTCGGCGGACTTTTCGATCAGCGTCAATGTTTGCAGCACCGAGTCGTGTACGTGCGCGACGAGTTTGGCGCGTTCTTCAATGCGTACGCGCTCGCGGCGCTCACGCGACAGGTCGCGGACATTGTCGAGCCACCACGGAGCGAGCAGCACGCCGACGCCGGTGACGAGCGCGCCGGCTCCGAGAATGGCCGGAACAGCGCCTCCCCAAACACCACCAATTCGCTGCAGGGTCCGCAGACCAATTACGAGCAGGATCACGCCGGGCACTACACGCAGAGCGAGGGCGCGCCATCCGCGTGACGAAGCGGCGCCCAGGACCGGAGCGGCGCTCAGTACCCCTTCGAGGTGCCCCTTTTCGTCGCGCGACGATCCGAACCAGATGGCGACCAACACGACCGCGCTGAGCAACAGCGGCCACGAGACTGCTCCGGTACCGTGCCGAGCGAAGCTGCCCAGAGAGAGCAAGGCCACCAACGCCACCAAGAGACTGAACAAAATGATGTGTGACTCGCGTCGCGACCCGGTGAGACGCTGGGCGATGCTGGGCTCCTCGCCCCAGCGCGCGACGAAAAGCCACATCGCGACGTAGATCAATAGACCCGCCCCAAAGATCAGGCACGAAATGCTGACGGCAACTCGGACGGTTTGCTCGCGCACACCGAGACGAACCGCCAGGCCGGCGCACACACCGCCCAGGATGGCGTGGCTCGTCGATCGGGTCAACGGACGCTGGGGTACCCCCAGCACGGGTGACGGCGAAGTGAGAGTGGACGTCATGTGGGGCCGACCCTTCTAGAAACTGTTATCAGTCTCTCACGATGATGTCGGCGCGTCTCTCAGGGAAAACCCTGACACCTCGGTACAACAACAGGGTTTGCCCCCATGGTTCATCCTGATCAGAACTCGTAGCGTGGGCCTATGAGCAATGATGCCCCCGCGCAAGAGACTCCGTCACCCGATTTCGAACCTCCCCTCGAAGTGCCCGCGGTCGAGCCACTTCGACTTCGGCGTAGCCGCGACCGCAGAGTAATCGCCGGGGTGGCCGGCGGCATCGCGGAGCGATTCGACGTCAATGAGAATCTGGTGCGGGCGATCTTCATTGCGCTCACCCTGTTCTGGGGTTTGGGTGTCGCTCTCTATCTCGTGTTGTGGGTGGTCGTGGGATCGGCGCCATTCGACGGCGTTGCCACGTCTCAGCGTGAGCCGACGCCCGGGTCCACCTCGCACCGCTTGACGATTGCGGTCGTGGCGGCTTTGGTGGTGCTCGCCGCTCTGGCGGTCGCGGTGGTGCGCCCGGTTCGCGTACTTGGTCCGGGCCTGGCGGTGGCGTGGATTGTCTTTCTAGTGGCGATGGCGATCATCGCGATCCGAACCCCGGTGCGGCGACTGACGTTTCGACGAATCGTGGGCGTTGTCTTTCTCGCGGGGGTGAGTTTCGTCATCGTCCTCGTGGGAGGTTTCATGGGCTTTCTGGCCTCGACGGGAGTGAACCTGTCGGGCGGTAACGGGGACCACCTGTGGCAGCCCACGTCACTATCGCAGGTCTCGCACGAGTACCACACCGAATTCGGTGTGGGGACGCTGGACTTGAGCGCGGTGATTTTTCCCGCCGCGGGCTTCGCCGTCGCGGCGAGCGTGGCCGCGGGGGAATTGCGCATCGTGGTGCCCGCAGACGCCGTGGTGAGTTTGACGACGAATGTGGGAGCCGGCGTCGTCACTGACACGCCGGTCACGATGCAGGGGGCGTCGACTCGGGCCTATTCGTCGCTGCCACCAGGCGTGAGCGTCGCCCGCGAGAAACGCAGTCCCCACCTCACCATTGACGCACGGGTTGGTGTTGGCCAAATTGATCTCATGCGAGCCGCGTCGTCGTAACGCAGTATCAACACCGTTTTTAGGGTTCCCTTAGGCGGGCTTTACCTCGCTCTGGGGGGCACCGCGTACATTTGGTCCCCTCAACGCTTTGTCCGGCGTCGAGGGGAGGCTGACGACAATGGAGTTGACGATACTTTCCTCCTCGGCCGTCACTTCGTCGGCGTGACGCGCACTGGTGTGGCCCGTCGCGAGTTGCGCCGCCGCCGCCGCCGCCGACGCCGCACCTCGGTGGTGATCGTGGCCGTCATTGCCGTCGGCGCGGGGGCACTCATCGTCGCTCGCTCGTTGTCATCGTCCTCGAAGCAGGCGTTGGCCGGTCAAGCAGGCACCATCTCCCTCGGGGCTACCGCGTCGGCCCAGACACGCGCACAGATCGTCGCCTTCGCGCAGGGACAAGTGGGCTATTCGACGAATCCCTCGAGCACCTACTGCAACAAGTTCAGTGCCTACTGGGTCTCGGGGCCCGCCGACTGTGGCGACTCCAATCGCGATCAACAGTGGTGCGCGGACTTCGCGGCGTGGGCGTGGCGCATGGCCGGAGTTCCCCTCGTCTACCAATTCATCAATGGCGATCTCAATTCCTCCTCGGCGAGTTTCTACGAGTGGGGCGTTCGTTACCACACCTGGCATCCGGTCGGCTCGGGCTACGTGCCTGAGCCCGGTGACGTCGCCGTGTACGGACTCGACGCCACGACGTTGGTGGCCCAGCACGTGGCCGTCGTGGTGAGCTTCACGGCGGACTCGTCGGGCCCCAACGCCATCAACGGCGACGGCGACCACACGGGATTCAGCCGGGTCGAATACCAGTCCAATGAGTACAACGCGGATGCGGCGGGAACTGGAACGGCGCTGCTCGCTGGCTACGTCTCGCCGGGTGCGTAATCACCGAAGTGAGGACCACGAAATGACCGAAGACCGACCTTCGAAGCCGCGGAGAACTCCGCGCAGCGGCGGCGTCGACGGCAACGAGCGTCTGACGGCCATGGTCGCCGTGCTGCTGCTCGTGCTGCTCTTTCTGGCCGGTCTCACCGTGCCGGTCGCCAACGCCCAGACGCGCCTGCACGTCTTCCTGGGGGTCGTGGTGATCCCACCGGTGCTCCTCAAGGTCGCGAGTACCTCGTGGCGATTCATTCGGTACTACGCGGGCAATTTCTCGTATCGTCGCAAGGGCCCGCCCGCGCCCCTGTTCCGTCTGCTCGGGCCAGTCATCGTCGTGCTCACCCTGGTGATGTTGTTTTCGGGCGTCGGTTTGGTCATAGTGGCGCCGCGATCGATGCATCCCCAGTTGTCGCAGATTCACCACGCTTCGTTCTTCTTGTGGTTTGTGGTGATGGCCGTGCACGTACTGGGCCACTTGAAGGAGACGCTCGCGTACGCCCCGCGCGACTTTATGCGCCGAACCCGACGAAAAGTGCGCGGGGCGTCGAGGCGTGCGTGGGCGACCCTCGCGAGTGTGGCCGCGGGAGTCGCGTGCGGTTGGGCGATTCTGCCCTACGTGAGCAACGTGACCAACTTCGGCCACTAGCAATGTCGCCATCTGGGGTGAGAATGACGAAGAAGAGTTGACGTCTGCGGGTACGCGAAGAGGTTGAGGATGAAGAGGGTCAGCGTGCTGAGAGGACGTCAGACCCGCTCTCTCGAGAGCACGAGAAGATGTTCGAAATGCTGTTCCCACCCGTCAGACGTGCCCAGTAAAGGTGTAGTGGGGGATGGGCAGCGAGATAATCCACCCGCCGAAGTCACAACTTGTGCGGGGACTTAGAGTATCCCAGTAATTGGCTGGAGCAGTTGCGAGACTACCTATAGTCAATTCAACAGCCGTCGAAATCGACGTTCGCCTGGAGGATCCATGTCAAATTCCCTTTTATCCCTGCGCCGCGTAGCGGTGGCGTTTTCATTGGTGGCGATCGGTGCGTTGTCGCTCGTTGACACCTCGTCACCTGCGGGAGCCACCTCGCCCGCGAGCCCGAACTGGATTCAATTGGGAGCGCCCTTGAGCGGTCCGTCGCCGCGGTACGACGCCTCAATGGTCTTCGACGCTGCTACGGGCTCCACGGTGCTCTTTGGCGGATTCAACGGTAGTGAACTCTCGGAAACGTGGACGTGGAACGGGACCGTATGGACCAAATTGGCGCCAGCGACGAGTCCCCCGGCCCTGCGAGGTGCCTCACTGGTCTATGACGAATTCACCAAGAACGTGGTCCTCTTTGGGGGGTTGGGCTCGAGCGGCCCGGTGAGCGACACGTGGACCTGGGACGGGACTACCTGGACGAAGCAGTTGGCGTCGGGCCCTGCGGCACGTTCCGGAGCGACGATGGCCTACGACGCCTTCACTCACAACGTGGTCCTCTTCGGCGGCAAAGGCATCAGCGGTCCTCTGTCGGACACGTGGGTCTGGAGCGGCACTTCGTGGACCTCACCCACGGTGACGACGCCGACTCCTTCGCCCCGCTACGAGCAGTCGATGGCGTACGACAACGTAACGCGAAACGTGGTCCTCTTTGGGGGAGACGGATCTAGCGGCGCCCTCGGTGACACGTGGACGTGGGACGGGGCCGCTTGGACCAAGCAGTCCGTGGCCAACCCCCCGGCCCGGTACGGCGCTCCGATGGTCTTCGACGCCGCCAGCAGCGATATTGTCCTCTTGGGCGGTTTCGACGGTACGAGCACCAATTCCGCGACGTGGGTCTGGAACGGGACGTACTGGAATTCTCCGTCGCCGGCCTCGACTCCTTCGGCGCGGTACCTGTCCTCATTGGCGTACGACACCGTGACTAATAACGCCATCCTCTTCGGCGGCTTCGATGGTACGAGCAGCTTGTCGGACACGTGGTCTTTCGTCGTGGCGCCGGGCGCACCCCGGACTGTAAAGGCCACCTCGAACGCCAACACTCAGTCGGTCGTGACGTGGAGCGCACCCACGACTAATGGAGGAAGCCCGATCCTTGGATATTCCGTCGTCGCAAGCGACACAACTACCGCGGGCAATGGTGGACAGACGTGCACGACAACGGGCGCAATAACGTGCACCGTCACGGGACTCACTAATGGCGACCACTACGTCTTCATCGTCTCCGCCATCACCGGAGTGGGCGCGGGTCCTACCACCTCATCCAACGCGGTATTGCCCGCGACGATGCCGGGAGCTCCGGTCATCACCAAGGTGGTGGCGGGCGTGGGCCAGTTGACGGTGTATTGGAACGCGCCCACTTCAACGGGTGGCACTCCCGTGGCGAGTTACCGGGTGACCGCCAAACCAGGTGGTGCGTTTTGCCACGTGCCGCGAAGCATGACGAGTTGTCGGATTACGGGGCTTCACAACGGTACTGGTTACCGCTTTTCGATGACCGCGACCAACGCCGCCGGAACGAGTCCGACGTCAGCCTTTTCCGCGAGTGTCCGTCCGCGGACGATACCGGGCGCCCCGCTCATCATCTCGGCGAGTGTTGCCCGCAGAAATATCACCATCAGGTGGAGGCCGCCGGTTTCAAATGGTGGCGTCCGACTCACTGGTTATAACGTCTACTTGGGGCCGGTGCCGGGTGGCGAGGGGACTCGACCCTTCCGCTTCGTGACCTTCAGTCATTTCTCATTCACGTTTCGCACGAGCAAGGGCCGCAGCGTCTTTATCTATCTGCGCGCCGTGAATGTCGCGGGAGTCGGACCGCACTCGAATCAGGTGGTCGCGACCGCGAGGTAGTAGAGACGCGGAATCGAGGATCCGAAGCGGGAGCGCGTCGTGGTGGAAACCGCGACGCGCTTTCGGGCTCTCGTGAGGCCTGCGACGAATGTGGTCCATTTCTTCAGTAGTGGGTTCTTCGTGGAACTCCCCGGACCCGCAACATCGTGACACTGATCGGTGACAATTCCTCCCGTGAGACGTTCGAACGAGGGCCACTACGAGTCACAGCACGCCACCTCGTGTGATGATGAGGGTCAGGGCAATATCAACAACACGGTTCTTTTCGATACCGGGAGGCAATGGGGATGGCAAGCGTGGGCTTCTCCTTCTCGATGACCGCCTTCGTCGTGGCCATTTATGTTGTTGTCGTTGGCGCGGGTATTGATACATTCGCGACCTACAAGCACCGCCAGTCCCCGTCGGGCCTTTCTCAGCGAGGTTCGTTGCTGTGGAGGCTTGCTCCGACCATTGGGTTGGGCGGTGGAATCGTCGGCATCATCCTGGTCGTTGGCATCCTTGCCGCTATCGAGCACCCCTGGCATCCATACATTTGGACAAACGCCCTAGTGCTTTTTGTGGGCATTGGCCTCTCAATGGGCCTCCGCCGCTTGGTGGAAAAACGGGTGCGCCAGACGCGCTAGGCCCTGGCTCTCACCAACGTGTCAGGGCGAAGGCCATCTGGAATCCCACAACAGCCCTGCGAAATCAAATATATGGTGTTTCGTAAACAGACTTATTTAGTTCCACGGACACCCCTTGGTGGGCGAGGCGAGACTGGTAACCCCTCGAGTGGCGCTGCCACCACCTCGTCAACCTTTGGACGAACTCGAACCAGCAGAAGTGTCGCTGGTCATTGATTCAGCCGTGGAGAAGGACTGTCACACTCAACGGGTGGGGAGGGGCGGCGATTGTTAAGCGCTATCGTGCACACCGACCTCGCCCACGCCTTCGTCTCTCACGCGCGAGCGACAGTAACTGACCAGCACCACGGCGTAGCCCACGCCCGCGATGACCTGCGACAGGAACAACACCTCCAACGTCCCCGCGATGGTGAGCGCCGCCAATACCGAACCCGTCCACTGGACCGCCAGCCACAACCAGTCGCGCCGCCGTCCGAGCCGACGNNGGTTACCATCAAGAGCACGGCGTATACACGCAGGATTCGCCCGACGTCGTGCAAACCGCCCGGGGCACGGGCTCTCGTACCCACTATCCAACTCGAGACCCCCGCGGCGGCGTAGGCCGCGCTGTAGGGGATACACGTCTTTAGGTGCACCCCGAAGTTGCTCACTCCACCCTCGTCGCGCTTAAGAACGAAGCCTGGATGGAGGGCAACGCAAACGGTGAAGAAGACCGCCATGAGCACTTGGCCGTAGAGGACCAAGTCGACGCCGCCGCTCGTTAGCGTCGCGCCGGCCCGTCGCGCATGGGGGGCGGACGCGCTGCGTAGCCGAGGGTGGTTCTTCATTTCGGGAGGTACTTTCGGTAGAAGACGTAGCCCGGTGGCAGGCCGATCAGGAGGTTGAGCACCCGGTACACGAGGGTGACCGAGAACGCGATGGCGAACGGGGATCCCAGCGCGACCAGGGTCCCCACCATGCCCAGTTCGAAGGTGCCCGTACTGAAGAAGACGCCGCCAAAGGTGCTCGCGATGTTGGCGAAAAGGTAAGCCATGATGACCGCGCCCAGCGGCTCGTGGATGGAGAACGCCACGAACGCCAGGTAGAAGGTGAAGACCTCAATGAGTATGTACACCATCGACCAGGTGAAGGGAACGAGCATCCTGGTCTTCTGACGGCCCATGGCGTGGTAGCCGACGTAGAACTGGTCTACGAAATTGTTCAACGCCTCATCGCCACGAAATCGCTTGACGACGCGACGAAGGGCGCGGGGCAACCATTGGACCACTCTTCGCAGTAGGTGTTCCTGTTGGACCAGCCCCACTAGGACGAAGGCGAGCGCGGCGATCGCGCCCGCGGACGTCAGGGTCGCCCGCACGATGCCGTGGTGCGAGAGTCCCGCCATGACGACCAGCGCCAAACCGACCGGCATCATGACCAGCACCGACAACGCGCTGAGGGCGTAGCGCATCAACTGGGTCAGTACGCTCGTGCCCCGCGGCACGTCCGGCGCCAGCACCTGGGACAGGAAGCCGGCGCCCGCCAGACCCGCCGTGGGTACGACGTAGTTGACGAAGTTGGTGGCGAGTGCTCCCTCGAATAGCCGGGTGACGCCGACGTCGTAGGTGAAGATTCTCAGGATGGAGCGGTAGTAGAGCCCGTTCACCCAGTAACTGCCGATTTGGATGACCACCACCACTACGAGGATGTACCAACGCAGATTGTGCAAGGCGTGCCAGAAAGCCACGAGGTTGTGTCGATTCAGAATGACGACGATGCAGAGTCCTAGGAGTCCGGCCCACGTGAACACCGTGCGCGCAATCACTCGCTTGTTCGCGTGGGCCACTACTACAACGCGTCCATCGCGTCGCGCAACCGGCGGGTGACGTCTTCGTAGTCCTCCTGGGCCGAGAATCGCATCGGGACGCCGATTCTCACGACGGCGTGTGCGTGGCGACGGGGCCACCTCGCGTGCAGGGGCACGGTGCCGTGGAGGTCGACGGTCTTCATCGGAATCACCGCGACCCCGAGATCCACCGCGAGGAGCCCGATTCCCGATTTGAACTTCTGCAGTTCCCCGGTGACGCTGATGCGTCCCTCGGGTGCGATCAGCACGTTCCATCCACGGTCCAACAGCGTTCCCACGTACTGCAGGCTCGGAAGATACGGCTCGCTACGGGCGAACTCGAATCCCGCGAAGCACAAGCGCACGATGAAGGCCAACACGCGATGCTGACGCATCACGTCGTCTGCCGTTGCGACGGCGAGGCGACGACGGATATTCTTCGGAAGAGACTGGTAGATGACGGGTCCGTCGAAGTCGTCGCTGTGACTGAAGATGATGAGAGAGGTCGCGCTCCCGCGCAGATTCTCCTGGCCTTCGACCTCGAGATTTACCCAATGGTGTACCAATGGCCAGATGACGTGGTCGCGGATTCCGTCGCCTATCTGCCGCACCCAGGGACGATAGGTCCAGCGCTTCTGAACGATCTCCGAGGTGTGCGGCTCGACTTCGCTGACGAGACGTCGCAGCTCACCGACCGTTGTCGTGGGTCCCACCCTTTCGTCGGAGATGCTGACTCCAAGATGGTCGTCGAGGAGAGATACCACGGCCACACGGCGAAGGGAGTCGAGGCCGATGTCCGCGAGCCGGTCGGAGTCGACGAAGTTCGCCCGTTTGTCGCGCAGGCTCAATTTGATGATTTCCGTCACGGGATCGTCGCTCGTCGCCATCTTCACCTCAGACACGACGTGATCAGCCGAATTCGCCCACTCCTCGACTCTTCGCCGGTCCACCTTCAATAGTCGGGTGCGTGGAAAATCCTTGGCCGGCCACCTTCGCCACTCGTCGACGTGCTGGAAGGAGGCGAGTTGAGAATTCATCGTGGCCACCGCCTGGTCGATCTCCTCGTCGGAGAGGTCCGCAATCACGAACGCGCACACTCGTTCATCGGACGCCGTACGCACCCCCACCACGCAGATGCTCTCGATGCCTGGCGGTGTGACCAGTTCCACATCCTCGGGGAAGACTTTGAGCCCGCTACTTCGCACGATGGCGAACTTGAGCCTCCCCCGGATCCGCAGGTATCCTGCGCTCAACTCGCCAACATCTCCGGTTCGGAACCACCCGTCGTCGGTGAAGGCCTCCCGGGTGGCGTCGGGCCGCCGCCAGTACTCGTGGAATACGCTTGGTCCTCGGACCTGGATCTCACTTTCCTGGCCGATGCGCAGCTGGACGTTGGCGAGTGGACGGCCCGGTGAATCGAACGGTCGGTCGTCCAGCGAGTTCACCGTGAGGATCGGCGACGTCTCGGTGAGCCCGTAACCCTGCACCGTGCGCACCCCCATCGCCTCCCACACCTTCGCCACCTCCGGCGGGATTGGCGCCCCTCCCGTGACTATGACGCCGAGGTGTCCGCCGAGTTGCCGGTGCACCGACGCAAACAACCACCGGCGGACCGGGAATGGCAGGTGCGCGCCCATCTCCACGGCGATCGCGAGAACCCTCGACTTGCCCTGTTGTGCCGCGGTCTGACGAATCCCATCGAGCATGAGTGTGAGGAACTGAGGAATAGCCAGGATGGTCGTGATCTCGAAGTCGACCAACGATCGCCTGATTTCCCGGGGCGTCACGTGCACCGGGTAGTGGATGCACGCCCCCCTGACGAGCACGGTCAAACTTCCCGTTAATTCATACGTGTGCGAGAGTGGCAGCACGGAGAGCAGGCGCCACCATTGGGGGACTTCTATCCTCTCGAGCAACGCCGCGATGTTGGCGAGCAAGTTGGACTGCGTGAGGACAACACCCTTGGGATCGGCCGTAGTGCCCGACGTGAAAACGATGAGCGCCGGAAGATCTCCTCGGGGACTCTCTCCTAGCGGGCCTTCCGGGAACACCGAGATTCTCTCGTCGAGCTCACTGATGTCGGCAGTGACGCTGTGATCCAGTTGGCGTCGCGTTCCGGTGGTGAAGACCAGCCTCGGCGACGTCAACTCGATCGCCCGATTGACCACGTCGTCGCCACTTTGCACGTCGACGGGGACGAGGATCGCGCCCAGGAGCAGGGTTCCCAGTAGCATTTCGATCCACTGGATGGAGTTCTGCGCCACCAACATCACCCGGTCACCCTCGTGGACACCGGAGTCGAGAAGATACCGGGCGCACTGGTACGAGCGTCGTTGCAGACCGCCATGCGTCAGGCGCTGCACCTTGAGGCCATTTCTCATGACCAACGCGTCGCGCGAAGAGGAGTGCTCCAGGTGGGCCACGTATTCGCCGAAGTTGTCGAATTCCATCAGTCGACCAACAGCGCGATGGCGACGGCGTAGTCGCCGTGGTGGGCAATGGAGACTTCGAAGACGTGCGTGCCGCAAGTGGCGCTCGGTCTTCCCGTCTCGTCATGCCTGACCTCAATTTCGGTGAGCGACTCCCCAACCTCCGGGCAGGCTTTGATGACCGCTTCCTTCACCGCCCAGAGGCCAGCGAGGTGCGCCGATTCAAGATTTCTCAGTTCCGCCGAGGTGAAGACCCTGCGCAGAAAGGATTCGCCCCCCAGCTCCCGTTGTCGGTCGAACTCCGGTATGAACACCAAGTCGATTCCAATCACTGCTCACCTACGATCATCAACAACACACCATTGCGCGCTGTTCGCCGCATGGAGAGACACCCGACGCTTCTCCATCGTGCCACCGATGCGCTTGGGCCGTGATGAGGAGAAACCAAGCCTCGCGTATGGGGGTGAGCGACCGTTCACGGTGACGTCGCCGTGCGAGGCCGGTGGCAGAAATTGAACTCGGACCGCGCCGCCTCGGACGCCACGTCCAGCTATTCCATTCTGCGCCGGCGAACGTACGTGGGGAGGGCTAACTTTGACATTGCGTGCTGGACCCGATCCGGGACCTCCAAGACAGTGTCAGAGGTAGGCTTTAGGGGTTCAATTGTCCCAGCAATACCGAGACATCACAATAATGGTGGGCGAGGCGGGACTGGTAGCCCCTCGAGTGGCACCGGGTCGACCTGGTCAACCTTCGGACCAACTCGCACCCTGTTAGGGGTGTGGTTGGTCGTGTCTTGAGGGTACTTCTCGGGCGTCACGACTTCAAGATGAAGTGAAGAGCGTTCTCCACGCAATGTCGACGTGGGCGAGTCCTGCGACGCGTCGCCTACGCCGGATCGTGGCGATGGGCACCCTCGTTGTGGTGGGCATACTCGTCGCGATGATCGTCGCGGTGAAGCAACCGTCGTCGCCCACGACCATCGTAGAGTCCACCACGCACGCCAATCTCTTCGGTGCCACCGCGTCCGCGCAGACGCGCGCGAGCATCGTGTCCTTCGCGCAGGGACAGGTGGGCTACAGCACGGATCCGGCGGGTACCTATTGCAACAAGTTCAGCGCCTACTAGTACGCGGGATCGAGTCACTGTGGCAGCTCGAATCGCGACGAACTGTGGTGCGCCGATTTCGCGGGGGCGGGGAGGGGGGTGGCGACTCGCGGGCGTGCCCCTCGTCTACCAATTCATCAACGGCGACCTCAACTCGTCGTCGGCGAGCTCCTACGAGTGGGGAGTACGCCACCACACCGGGCACCGTGTCGGCTCGGGATACATTCCCTAACCTGGTGACGTGGCGGTCTATGGACTCAATGTCGCGCGCTTGGTGGCCCAACACGTGGCTTTCGTCGTGAGTTACACCCCGGGCCTGCGTGAGCCCAACGCGGTCAACGGCGATGGTAGCCATACCGGATTCAGCCGAGTCGAGTATCAATCCATCGAATACGACGCCGACGCGGCGGGTGCGGGTACGGCGCTCCTCGCGAGCTACGTCTCCCCCAGTGCGTGAAGCGTGAAGTGAGGAACCAAGGATGACACTCGTTCGCCCTCTGCTCCGAGAGTGTCGCCGCCGATCGGCGGCGTGGACGGCAACGAGCGCCTCACTTCTCTAGTGGGGGCGGTATTGCTGATCGTGTTGTTCCTAGGGGGGCCCACGGTGCCGGTCGCCAATGCGCAGACCCGTCCGCACGTCTTCTTGGGAGTGGTGGTGATCCCTCCGGTGCTGCTCAAGGTGGCGAGTACCTCGTGGCGATTCATCAAGTACTACGCGGGGAACTTCTCCTATCGGCGAAAGGCCCCCCCCGTTCACTGCACCCACTTCTCTCACAGATCCACCATGCGTCGTTCCTCTTGTGGTTCGTCATCACCGCGGTGCACGTCGTGGGACACCTCAAAGAAACGGTGAGCGTCGCGCCTCGTTACTTCATTCGCGGAGCGCGTCGGCGAGTGCGCGGATCGGCGCTGCGGTCCTGGACCCCCCTGGCCAGTATCGCCGTGGGCATTGCCGGTGGCTGGGCGATCCTCCCCTACGTGAGCAACGTCTCGGTGTTTTCACACTGAAGCGAGACCCGAGAGGAACTCGCCACGCGCGGACGCCGTCGACATGAGGCGTGAACCCATTGACGAGGTCGCACCAGGGGTGTCACCCGCGCTCTACGACGCTTGACATTCGTATCGCATGGGTTTCACAGAGTCACGTCAGAACCATATGTTGTGACGAGTCTTAAGGTATCTGGATAATTGGCTGGGGGGGTTCGGGGCCTATCTATAGTCACTTCAACAGGCGTCTTTACCGACGTGATTTTGGAGGCTATATGTTGAAATCCCATTCATCCCTGCGTCGAATCGCGGCGACCCTCTCGGTCGTCGCTATCGGTGCGCTCTCCCTTGTAAATGTCTCGTCCGCCGGGGCCACCGTGCCCGCGGCGTCGAACTGGGTCCAGTCGGGAGCTCCCTTGAGCGGGCCGTCGCCGCGCTACGACTCGTCGATGGTCTTTGACGCCGCCACGGGTACCACGGTCCTCTTCGGGGGATTCAACGGTAGCGAGCTCGCGGAAACGTGGACCTGGAATGGGAGTGTCTGGACCAAGTTGTCGCCCGCAGTGAGTCCGCCGGCCCTGCGCGGTGCCGCGATGGTCTTTGACGCCGCCACTAACAACGTGGTCCTCTTTGGAGGACTGAGTGCGACCGGATTGTCGGCCGACACCTGGACGTGGGACGGCACCACGTGGACCAAGTTGGCGGCGACGGGTCCGTCGCCGCGTTCCGGGGCCGCTATGGCCTACGACAGCGCCACCCACAGTGTCGTACTCTTCGGCGGCAATGCCAGCACCGGCCCCCTGTCTGATACGTGGACCTGGAGCGGAACAGCGTGGACCATGCCCACGTTGACGTCGACGGCACCTGTCGCACGCTTCGAATCGTCAATGGCCTACGATGCCGCGACTCAGAGTGTCGTGCTTTACGGGGGCAAGGGATCGAGTGGGGCCATCAGCGACACCTGGACGTGGGATGGCACCAACTGGACCAAGCAGGCCGTGGCCAGCCCCTCGAGTCGCTTCGGCTCGTCGATGATCTTCGACACGACCAGCAATGACGTCGTCCTCTTCGGCGGCAACGACGGTACGGACAACAGCGCCGAGACGTGGAACTGGAACGGGACGTACTGGATCTTGGTCTCGTCGGCCACCAATCCGTCCGCCCGGTATCTGTCCGCGATGTCCTACGACACGCTAAGTGGCAGCGCGACCCTCTTCGGTGGCGCCGACGCGAGCAGCATCTTGTCGGACACGTATTCCTTCAACGTCGCGCCCAGCGCGCCGCGCAGCGTCAAGGCGACTTCGAACACGAACACACAATCAGTGGTGACGTGGAATGCTCCCGCCTCTAATGGGGGAAGCGCGATCATCGGCTACACCGTCGTCGCGACCGATGTGACGATGGCGAGCCGCGGCGGCCAGACGTGCGCCGCCACGACGGCCACCACGTGCACGGTGACGAAACTCACCAATGGCGATCAGTACGTCTTTGTCGTCACGGCTACCAATGCCGTCGGCACCAGCGCGAGCGCGTCGTCCAACGTGGTGCGACCAGCTACGGCGCCCGGCGCGCCGACCATCACCTCGGTAGTCCCGGGAGCCGGACAGGCAACCGTCTTCTGGACCGCGCCGACGGTGACGGGCGGAACTCCCGTGGCGAGCTACCGTGTGATCGCCAAACCGGGTGCCGCGTTCTGCCACGTACCTCGTGGCTCGACGAGTTGCCGTATCGTGGGTCTTCGTAACGGGGCTCGCTACACCTTCACCATGACCGCCACCAATGCGGCGGGCACCAGCGTCACCTCGGTGGCCTCGGCACTCGTGCAGCCCCGGACGCTTCCGAGCGCGCCGTTCATCACCACGACGAGCGTCGCCGGTAACTACGTGACCGTCCGCTGGACGGCACCGAAATCCAACGGCGGCGTGCGACTGATCGGCTACAACGTGTACGTGGGCGCCGTTCCTTCTGGGGCGGGACAGCGAATTGCCCTGCCGGTGCACTACACCGAGTTCTCCTACACCTTCCAAGGGTTGAAGGGCCACGTTGTCTACATCATCGTTCGTGCCGTGAATGTCGCGGGAATCGGACCGTTCTCGAATCAGGTGGCCGCCATCGTCAAATAGGAAGAAACGTCGGCGTGAGGTTCAGGATTGAACGCGCGGGTGCGTCGAGGGAAAAGTCCCCCGGCGCATTCGTCGCCTTCGAATGGCGACACAAACTTATCGCCCCATTTGCCTAAACCGTTACCCGCTCACGTGACCGCCATTGCTACTGATCGTCACTATGGCGAGGGCCACGGCACCTCAGCGAGCGTGGTGCCAGTCGACCTGCCATTTTTGGCTCGGGATCGTTTCTTGATGTTTGTGGAAACACAGTTCGGAACACGCTACATTCCTTGTAGGTGGGTTCAGACTTTGCGCTTTTTGTAGTTTCGCTTCTCGGTACGCGGACGAAAGTAGGCAGCGAATGAAGAGCATTGTCACTGGCCCCAAACGACACCGGACGGTTCGATCGTTACTGCGCTCGGTAGTAACCCTCGGGGCGGCGTCAGCGTTGTTGGCGACCGGTCTGACGTTCATTGCTAGTTCTTCCGCTTCAGCGGCGTCATTAACCTCGGTCTCTGGCCTGACGCTCAATATGAGTAACAGTGCCACCTACGCCACGACGAGTACTTTGCTCTACGGCGGAGTTCAGTCGTTCACCACTGCCGCTGCTAACACCGGTGGCAGCGGTCGCAGCGGTGGCAGCGGTCGCAGCGGTGGCAGCGGTCGCAGCGGTGGCAGCGGTCGCAATCCTCTGGTCGCCCAAGTCGCCCAGGCCGCCCTCACGCTCACGTCCACCAGTGGCACAGTTGGCACCGCGCTCACGCTCACCTCGAGTGGCGGCTCAGGTACCGGTGCCGTCACCTACGCCGTCACGAGTGCCGGTACGGCGGGTTGTGGAATCACCAGCGGCAGATTGAACGCGGCTCGCGCGGGTACCTGCACGGTCACGGTGACCAAGGCGGCGGACACCACGTACCTGGCCGCTAGTTCTCCGGCAACGACAGTGACGTTCGCGCCTGCGGCTCTTAAGACTCAGGCGGCCCTCACGCTCACCAGCAAGAGTGGAAAGGTTGGCACCGCGCTCACTCTGACTTCGAGTGGCGGCTCGGGTACCGGTGCCGTCACCTACGACGTCACGAGTTTCGGTACGGCGGGTTGTGGAATCACCAGCGGCAGATTGAACGCGACTCGCGCGGGTACCTGCACGGT
>PLEI01000087.1 GCA_003136415.1 Acidimicrobiaceae bacterium
CGATGCCGAAGGGCGGCTTCTTGCGAATCGTGGAGAGCACGTTGTTGAAATTGGTGAACATGCCCTGGGCGGTCTCGGGACGCAGGTACGCGGTCGCACCGTCGCCCTCGACGGGACCCGCCTGGGTCTTGAACATCAAGTTGAAGGCGCGCGCCTCGGTGAACTGGGTCGAACCGCAGTTCGGGCAGACGCCGTCGATCTTGTCCTCGCGCCAGCGCTCCTTGCACTTTCGACAGTCCACCAGCGGGTCGGTGAAGGTCGCCAAGTGGCCCGAGGCCGCCCAGACGGCCGGCGGGCCGAGGATTGCGGCGTCGAGGCCCACCACGTCAAGGCGCATCTGCACCATCTCGCGCCACCAGGCCGCTTTAACGTTGCGCAGCATGTTGACGCCCAGGGGGCCGTAGTCGTAGGTGGAGCGGAATCCGCCGTAGATCTCGGCTGACGGGAAGATGAAACCGCGACGCTTGGCCAGGTTGACCACCTTGTCCAGGAGATCGGGGTCAGTTTCGAAGGCAGAATCCATCCGCCAAGGCTACCGGACGCCGAAATCCTGCCTGATGCGCTCCCCCTTACGACGAGGACTTGAGCCGGATGATCACCTGGTTGGCGACCAGTCGCGCTTGGGGGGTGAGCGTCACCTGATTGTGTTCGACCTTGACGAGGTGACGAATCTCGTCGAGCGACGCAAAGGCTTCGACGGGCACGCCGCGGCGGGTGCGCAGCGCCAGCGAGTCACGCTCGAAGGCCCGCGTGGCGTCATCGAGGATCTCCTCTCCGCCGAGGGGACGCTCGCCGTGCTGGACCATGGCGATGTAGCGCTCGGGCGTGCGCACGTTCCAGAATCGGCGACCGTGACGGTGCGAATGCGCGGCCGAGCCGAAACCGATGTAGTCGTCGTGGTCCCAGTAGACGTGGTTGTGGCGACATTCGTGACCGGGGAGAGCCCAGTTGGAGATCTCTTCCCATTCGTAGCCGTGGGCCTCGAGTGTTTCGCCCACCAGGTCGTAGGCGTCGGCGGTCTCGTCCTCGTCGGGGTGTCGCGCCGGGTCCCGGCCGAGCGGCGTCGCGGGCTCGGGCGTCAACGCGTAGCAACTGATGTGCGGCGGCGCGAATTCCAAGCCCAAGAGATCCCTCAGCGTCGACCGCACGTCGTCGAGTGACTCCGCTCGTGATCCGACGATGAGGTCCATGTTCCACGTCGCAAAACCCGCCTGGTGAGTCACGCGCGACACCTCCTCGTGGGCCATCGTGCCGTGGCGCCGTCCGAGGTCGGCGAGCACTGCTGGCTGCGTCGACTGCACGCCGTAGCTCATGCGATTGACTCCCCCGGCCTTGTAGGTGAGCAGCCGCTCGAGGGAGGCGTCTTCGGGGTTGCACTCGACGGTCACTTCGGCGTCGGGCGTGCGAGGTATGACGTCCAGAATGCTGACGAGTTGCTCCGCGGTGAGGCGCGACGGCGTGCCGCCGCCAAAGAACACCGACGTGGCTAGCTCCATCCCGGCGTCGACCTCCCAGGAAATCTCCTGAATCACTGCCGCGACGTAGTCGTCTCGCAGGTGGTCGCGGTCCTCGTACGTGGCGAAGGCGCAGTAGTCGCAGCGGTGCGCGCAAAAGGGCACGTGGACGTAGACGCCAAATGTTCTCACGTGGCCGCCCCATCGAGCGCGGCACCCTGGCGCACCTCGGGGAACCGGGCCCGGGCCTCGTTGCGCTCAGTCGCTACGTCGATCATGAGAGCAACATAACCGCTCGGGGAGAGCAGACCCTCTCTCGCCCCGGGTTGCGGGCATTGCGGCGCTTGGACGCCGCGCAGTTCGCGGACGTGGCGGCCGCACGTAGGCGCCCTCGGGCACCGACGTCGTGGACAGCACGACGGGCTTTAGGGAAGTTGAATGGTCCCCGCAGTCGCGCAGGCGCGGATGGACGCGGCCAGCACTTTGACGTCGGCGTTGAACTGCGCCTTGTGGATCTTCTCGTACGCCGCGAGTTTCACGAAACTCGAGTCCTTCGCGTACCCCTTGAGGACCGTGACGATGAAGCCGAGGATCTGCTTGTCCTTCGCGTTGGGAGCCGCGGCTTGCATCTGCTCGTAGGAGGGAAGAAGCTTCTTCACCCACGCGTGATAACTGGCGATCGTGAGCGTGGTCGGCCCGGGGACCGGATGTTCGGCCCAACTGAAGACGGCCTTGCAGAACGGGCTGTTACTGACGGCACCCGCCTGCGGCGTCGCCACGCTCAGGGGAACGAGCAGGGCGCCGGCGACCAGCGACCCCGCTAACAAAGTGCGCGCTCGTGATGCCAGACGCTGGGTACGAGACATGAGTGCTCCTCTCAGGGGGAATCGCAAGTCTCGACGCCTCTTGGTGGCTCCCCAACTGGGTCGACACTGCTGTGGCGGCACACCGTGTTTCTAGCAGTTGGCAACGTGCGACGCCAGCAGCTTCTTCACCCGAAGAGCCGGATGGCCAATTATCAAAAGGCGGAGCACACTTCACGACCCAAATACGGCAGGTGATAGACCTGGCCGCACAAGGTGAGTTGCAACGTGCGATCGGCGGGTGGCGCCGTGATCGGAGCAATCTGGCCGAAGGACGAATACGTCACCTGGGACGCCGTAAACGTATCCACCCGCCGGAAACGAAGAATCCCGTTAATTCGGGCGTAGGGTATCGACCACCATCCCTCTAGGCGAGTCTGAATGGCGGTGACGTAGTCGTCATTCACGTAGACCATATAGGTCACCAGCACTTGTCCCGGATTGCCGGGAGAGACCGAATCCGCCGACACCACCTGCTTCACGACAAAATTGTTCCCTTCGCGGATCACACTATTGGACGTCAACAACGTGCGAAGCCCGTGCAGGGCCATGGCGGGGCCGTAATACGAATCCACCAACGGGGTCAGGGGGCCTCGACCCCACTTCCCCGTGGGGACGCCGGGAGTGAGCAGGATGTAGGCCTCCTTGCCAATGACCTTCATCGAGCCCAAAGTTCGCAGGGTGGCCGTGCGATCAGGTGCCTGGTAATTCAGATACTGGTTGTAGCGGAAACTCGGAGCGTCGAGCGTCCTTTGCACCACGGTGCGAAAGATCGTGACGATGGCCGGGTTACCCGCCGGAGGGTTCGCAAATGTCGAGATTCGCTCCGCGGTGCTCACACTGAACAAAAGTGCCACCAACGCCAGGACGGTCATGGTGGCGAGGATTGCGTGAGGAATTAGCCGTCTCATTGCCCTCAGTCTGTCACTTCCCTTCGACTGGCCGGTGACGCAGATTTCTCACTGCCCCTCGAAAGCTTCAGGGGAACGGCGTTTCAATATGCGGCGCCAAGGGCGCGGTGGAGCGAGAGACTTTGAGCCGTTTGCCGAAGTGCACCTCAATGGCCTCGTGCGCCAATGCCATGACTTCTCCCGATCCCGGAGGATTGTTTTCGCGCAGCACGCCCGCCAAGTCACCGCCGAGGATGCGCCGAATGAGCCCGAGCGCGTCTGCACTGATGGCCGTGCCCGAGCGGCAGTTGGCGCAGAGCGTCCCACCCACTTCGGCATTGAACGCCACGAGCGGACCCCGCGATTCACAATTCACGCAGAAGTCGACCACGGGCTCGGAGCCGTCGTAGGCCAGGAGTTTGAAGAAGAACGACGCGGCGATCAGTTCGGGGTGGAACTCGGTGTTGTCGAGAGTCGCCAGCACGCGCACCAGCATCTCGAAGATACCCTCGTCAGCCGCTTCGTCAGTGGGAATCGCGTCGACCACCTCAACGACCGCCAGTCCGGCGGCGATACGCTCGTACTCACTACGCAGGTTGGTCATGCGCTCTAAGTGCGTGACGTGCTTGGTGATCCACAAGTCGCCGCGTCCCTTGACGAGATCGACCTTGACGTGGCCCATGGGTTCGAGGGAACCCCCCATGCGACTCGTCGTCTTGCGCACGCCCTTGGCGAGCACGCGCAGTTTTCCGTGGTGGCGCGTCCAGAGCACGCAGACGCGGTCTGATTCACCCGACTTGTACGTGCGAAGGACGACTGCTTCGTCCTCGAGTTCCTTCACTGACGCGCCGTCATTCGGGGGGGTCCGCGGAGTCACGGTGGTTGACGTCGGCCTGGGCGTCCGCGTCCGGCGCGGGTGACGCGCTCGAAGTGGGCGCAGTCCGCACGTCGTCGCGGTCCTGGAAGTGCTGGCGTCGCGGGGTGATGCCCATGAAGCGGTTGAGCCAGACTCCAACGGCCACCAGCAGCGCCAGGACCAGCGGCACGGCCAGCACCGGAATGAGGCGCGACGCCCCGTTGAAGGCGAGGACCCACAAGAAGATGTAGATGAGCAGGAGCACAATGGCGACGGAGCGCGTGAACTTCACGAATCGACTCCCCCGAAACGGCGTTCGCGCTGCTGGTACTCCTCGATGGCGCCGTAGAGGTCCTCGCGACGAAAATCCGGCCAGAGCACGTCGGTGAAGACCAGCTCGGAGTAGGCCATTTCCCAGAGCAGGAAGTTCGAGGTGCGAAACTCCCCCGACGTGCGCACCACCAAGTCCGGATCGGGTAATTCGGGGTGGTAGAGGCGCTCTCGAATCGCCTTCTCGTCGATCTTGCTCGCGGGGACGCGTTCTTCGACGAGGCGCTTGACCGCGTCGACGATCTCGGCGCGCCCGCCGTAATTGAAGGCGATGTTCAGGGTCATGACCTGGTTGTTCTTGGTCAACGTCGCGGCGTCGTCCATTCGCCGTAAGACGCTCCGGGGCACGCGCCAGTCGCGTCGGCCCGAGAAGGTGATGCGCACGCCCTCGGCGTGCAGTTCGTGCTGACGACGCTCCAACAGTCCGCGGTTGAAGTTCATGAGGTAGCGCACCTCGTCGACTGGTCGGCGCCAGTTCTCGGTGGAGAAGGCGTACACCGTGAGCGCCCTGACGCCCACGGCCAGTGCGCCGTAGGCGGTGTCCACCAGCGCCTCTTCGCCCGCGCCGTGCCCCTCGGTACGCGCCAAGCCACGACGGGTGGCCCAGCGGCCGTTGCCGTCCATCACCACACCGACGTGGCGAGGAATGCAACGCATGTCCAAATTCGCGGGAATCGGCGTAGGACGAGGGTCAGTCACGGATAGAACTTAGTTGGTCATTGTAAGAGCACTGTTGTGCTTGAGTTACTCTTTCACCGGCCCGCGAGCGTGGCAATTAGGGTCAATGCGTGAAATCCTTTGACCCCGACGACGAGTCGCCCGATATCGAGGCCGACTCCGAGTCCGGAGTCCAACTCGACGACGACCTCGTCGACATCGACGTCGACCGCGCACTGACGCTGCTGGACCGCATCACCGCACACCTGCCCGGCGGCGGCGAAAACCGTGAGGGCCAGCGCCAGATGGTGGCCGCGGTCGCCAAGGCCTTCTCCCGGCGCGAGCACGCCATCATCGAAGCCGGCACGGGGGTGGGAAAGTCCCTGGCCTACCTGGTACCCGCCGCCATGAGCGGACATCGAGTGATCATCGCGACCGCCACCAAGAACCTGCAGGACCAACTGGCCCTCAAGGACGCACCGACCGTGGCCGAGGTCTCCCCGCGTACCAGGGTGGCGGTGCTCAAGGGCAAGAACAACTATCTCTGCCGCAATCGGGTGCAGGCGACCGGCGGCGGAGGCCAGTTGAGCTTCGACGACGGCTCGAGCGTGCCCCGGGGCGTGGCCGACCAGATGAAGCGCATCCTGCGCTGGGCGGACGAGACCGAGACCGGCGACCGCGACGAATTGTCCTTCGAGATCGACCCGCGCGCCTGGCGCGGACTCTCGGTCACGCCCCAGGAATGTCTCGGACGCGCGCAGTGCCCCCAGGGACACAACTGCTTTCACGAACTGGCCAAGGACCGCGCCGCCGAGAGCTCCCTCGTCATCGTCAATACCCACCTCTACGCCGCGCACCTGGCGTCGGGTTCGATGCTGCTGCCCGCACACGAGTACGTGGTCTTTGACGAAGCTCACGAAGTACTCGACATTTTCGCGGCCCTGCTCGGCACCTCCCTCAACGCTTCGCGAGTGCGCGCCTTCGCGACGGTGGCCAAACCTCTGGTGGGAGCACCCCTCGCCGACACCGCCAGCGACCTCGTCGCGAGTGCCGATCGACTGGCGACGATCCTCGAGATCCAGTACGACGCACACGGCACGACCGGGCTCGGCGCCGACGCGCAGCGCGAGATCGACACCGCCGCGGCCTTGACCACGCGACTTATCGAAGCACTGCGCACTCTGGCAACGTCGGGAGCCGATGATGAAGCCCGCAAGATCCGCACCCTCGGACCCGGCGTGCATCTCTCCAACGACCTGGCCCGAGTAGCGCATCCCCAGAAGGGTGAGCTGTTGTACCTGTCACGGCGCGACAAGGAGATCGACCTCGAGATCAATCTCGTCGACGTGGGACCGCGTCTGCACGACGAGCTCTGGGGCGACGTCACCGCGGTGCTGACGAGCGCCACCATTCCCGACAGCCTGCCCGCCCAGTTGGGCCTCGAGGACGTCAAGATTCAAACTTTCGCGAGCCCGTTCGACTACGCGCAGAATTCGCTGCTCTACGTGCCCGCGGGTTTTCCTGGGCGCAACGAATCCGGCGCCGAGCAGGCCATCATCGACGAACTCGTGACGCTCATTGAAGCCGCCGGCGGTCGCACGCTCGCCCTCTTCACGAATCGCGCGGTGATGAATCGCGTGGCCGAGGCCGTCGAGGAGAAGATTGACACGCCGGTGTTGGTGCAGGGCACCCTGTCGCGCCAACGCATCATCGAGAGCTTCCGTGATTCCGCCGAAGCGAGCCTCTTCGCCGTGACCAGTTTCTGGCAGGGCATCGACGNNGACCTGCCCCGCGCGACGATGCTTCTGGCGCAGGGCGTGGGTCGACTGATCCGCAACCGCACCGATCGCGGCGTCGTCGCGGTCCTCGACACCCGCCTGGCCGAAGCGCGCTACAAGTCACTGCTCTTCAAAAAGCTCCCACCGATGAAACGCAGCCGCGATCAGGCAGAAGTGACCGCGTTCCTGCGCGAGCTACGCGCCTGAGACGGCGGTCCAGCGCGCAATGGTCTACTTAAACTATTATTTCACTAGTAAATCTAGTTAGGTCGACCCACCTAGCGATATTCAGTTAGGTACGTAACGTGCACTTGAACCTTGC
>PLEI01000089.1 GCA_003136415.1 Acidimicrobiaceae bacterium
AACGCCGCAGAAGCCCTTCAGCAGCGCGGCGAACTCGTTGACGCGCACGTAAAGCTCCTGATAGGTGAGGACCTCGGTGTCTTCGTCCTCGGGCTCGGGCACCCAGATGATGGCCGCCTTGTTGCGATCGGTCGCCAGGTGACGATCGACGCAGTTGTACGAGGCGTTGAGCCGCCCGCCGACGAACCACTTCCAAAATGGGGCGTTGCTCGTGTCGAGCGTGGTGTGCCAGTACTCGTCCCACGTCAGGAGGTCGGCGTACTCTTTGAAGCACTCGGGGAAGTTCTTCTCGCTAAAGCGCTCGTGGATGCTCGGATCGGAGGCGTTTGCCTGGCCTATGAATTTGGCCGAAGGGGAGTAGTAGCCCTCTTCGCGCCAGTGCACGGCAATCTGAGCCTCTGAGGCCTGATCCGAATCGAATGCTTCAGCCTCTCTGTCGTCCTTTTTTGACATACGTCCCCTCTTTCCGAGGCAAAATGCGCGACATCTTGCCAGTGGCCGATTTCTGTACTCACATTGAATCTTGGCGAATCAATTCGAACTACGGCTTTCAATACTGCGCTTACGTTGTTCTATCACGGGAAATTCATTTGACTAGATCACGTCCCGCTGAGTGGCGTCACTTAGTGTGAGCAGTCTCAATGCTTTGCCAGTCTGTCACCGTCATCCAGCGAGTGCAACGGGCGCGTCGTCGCGGGGTAGTTCCTTGAGTAGGGACGTGGTCTCTTCGGAGACGTAGCGACGCTCGGCGACGAGCCATTCGTCGTGGATCTCGACACAGACCGCGGTGATGAGGCGCTACGCGGAGGCGTCATTGGGAAAGATTCCGATGACCCTCGTGCGTCGCTTGATCTCGGCGTTCATTCGCTCTAGCGGGTTAGTGGACCAAAGTTTGGTCCAGTGCGAAATGGGAAAGGCCTTGAAAGCGGTGACGTCATTGCTGGCGTCGAGCGTCTGCTCGGCGACAGTGCGGAACTGACGCTTCAACGTCGAGGCGACTTCCTTCAACTGGCGCTGGACGTGGGCGGCGTCGAGTTGGGCGAAGATCGTGCGGATGGCGCCCTCAGCACATCGCAGTGCCGCCTCATGCGCGTCGACAGTTCCTTGCGGGGGCCGTTGCGGGGCTCACGGCCTTTGCGGTCTACGGAGTCTTCAGTTCACTTGTTCCTCGATTCCTTATTGGCACGATGGGCAATGGTTCTCACTTATTAGCAGGGTTGGTCGCGTTCTCCGCATTCGCATCCGGTGCCGTGGCGCAAGTCGCCCTGAATCGGTTACGGCCGGTCGCCATGCTGAAGATCAGCGTTCCGATTCTGCTCGTCGGGTTGACGTTGCTAGTGGTCGGCATGTGGTTCGCCGTTCTGCCCCTGTTCATTGTCGGAGGAATCATTACGGGAGCCGGAGCGGGTCTCGTCTTTCGCGGAGCAATGGTGCGCGCGAGCGTAAGCGCGCTACCACAATCTCGCGCCGAGGTGATGGCCGGCTTTTTTCTTGCCTCCTACGTTGGTCTTTCCTTGCCAGTTGTCGGACTCGGAGTTGCGTTGAATTTTGCGGCATCTCGAGAGGTGATGCTTGTATTCTCAGTGTTGGTCGCAGTGGCCGTTGTGATGTCAGTCAGGTCCGCCGTTCGAGGGACCACGAACGACGTTGGCGCGGTGGGGCAGGTGATTTCCATCAATTCAGCGCAGATGGAACTCCATCCCGAGGAGATCCGAGAATTCGTCCGGAGATTTCCCCGCCAGGGGAGTCAGACGCCACCATCCGTTCCGGAACGCGAGCACGAGGTGAAGCGCTGACGACGAACCGTCAACGCCCCACAAGACGAGATGGACAATGAGGACACCTCCGGCGATGTTCGCGCGGCGTCTCGTCAGTGTCTCGATCCATCGGATCGCGCACGGTTGATGTGGCACCACCTCTCTTTACCAACGCCCTCTCGAGGGAGCAACTTTGGGTCTTCGTAAGTCTCGACGTCGCCGTTTCGCAGAACATCGTGGAGTGGACGTGAATCATATTCGCAGGTGCCGGGAGAGTTGGCGTCGCGCGGCGCTGGCCGTTCAGCGGATTTTAGGCAAGGTTCGGATTCGCGCTGACGCCGTGCAGAACATTGTCGACCAGAGAAAGCACGAGCTCGTGGTCGAACCCTTGGTGTCGCATCAAAAGACGCCAGTATACCGGAGCGTATAACTGGTCCATGATTGATTCAATGTTGACGTCGGGTCTGATTTGACCGCGATCAATAGCTAGCCGCAGGACCTTCGCGGTCAGGTCGCGCCGCGGCTGGAGCCAGCCGTCGCGCAGCGCAGCGGCGAGGGTAGCGTCGCGTTGGGCTTGACTAATGAGCTCGCCCATGATGGTCCCGGCGCGGCCCTGAAAAGTGGTGATGAGCAGCTGCAGTTGCGCGCTGAGATCCGCGGCCACGTCACCGGTATCGGTGAAATCTAGGGTCTCGTGGTAGCGGCGAAAGTAGGCGTCGATTGCCACCGCGCCTCGAGTGGGCCACCACTTGTAGATGGTCACCTTGCTCACGCCGGCGCGTGACGCGATTGCCTCGATAGTGGTGGCCGCGAAGCCCTCCTCCTCCATCAGGTCGGCGGTGGCTTCCAAAATGGCGTTCGTCGCCCTCTCGCTGCGTGGTCGGCCCACGCGCGGGAATCCCTGAGGAGAAGGTGTAGTCACCCGATCATCCTACATCATGTACGGTCCGTTCAGAAATATGATAATGTACTTATCGTTCACTATATGAAGGAGGACCGATGACTACCAAGGTCGAGCAAATTCCCCAGCACAACTCCCGCCCGCTCTCGAGGGCCATGGTGTTGCTGTTTGCATTCTCGTGTGGCGCGACCGTCGCCAATCTCTACTACGCACAGCCGATACTCAATACGCTGGCCCGATCATTCGGCGCCAGCACTGGAGCTGCCGGGTTGGTCGTCACCTTCGCTCAGATCGGCTACGCCCTCGGCCTCGCCTTTCTCGTCCCCCTCGGCGACTTGATCGCCCGCCGCCTCCTCGTGCCCGTGGTGCTCGTCGTCACCGCGATCGGCCTGGCCGCCTCGGCGTTCGCACCCACCATTGGCATTTTGACGGTCCTCGGCATCCTGATCGGGGGCGGCTCGGTCGCCGCGCAGCTCCTCGTCCCCATGGCGGCGTCCCTCGCTGACGACGAAGAGCGCGGTCACGTGGTGGGCGTGGTGATGAGTGGTCTGCTGATGGGTATTCTTCTCGCGCGCACGGTGTCGGGTATCCTCGCCCAGGTCCTGGGCTGGCGAGCGGTTTTCGTCTTGGCGGCAGCCATCTCGGCAGTTCTTGCCATCGTGTTGCGGCGTCATCTCCCAGCGGAGGAGGAGCGCCCCCGCGTGACGTATGGACAGTTGTTGGCCGGCGTAGCCCGATTGATGGCCACTGAGTCGACGCTGCGCCGACGCGCGCTCTTCGGTGCGCTCGGCTTCGGAACCTTTAGCGTCTTTTGGACGACGATGTCCTTCCTCCTCGCGGGTGCTCCCTACCACTACGGAGCGATGGAGATTGGATTGTTCGGTCTGGTGGGAGCCGGGGGAGCGCTCATGGCGAACTTCGCCGGGCGTCTGGTCGACCGAGGGAAGTCGAGGACGACCACCCTGATCTTCGCCGCCTTGATTCCGACCTCCTTCGTGATGCTCGGGTGGGGTCGTCACAGTTTGTTGATATTGATTCTCGGAATTTTGGTGCTCGATGCCGGAGTTCAGGGTCTGCACGTGACGAACCAATCCCTCATCTACCGCCTGGCGCCCGACGCGCGAAGCCGAGTCACCTCGGCGTATATGGTGAGTTGCTTTATTGGTGGAGCAGTGGGCTCGGCTGTCGGGAGCGAAGCCTTCACTCTCTATCACTGGGCTGGAGTGTGCATTCTCGGGGTGCTGGTCGGCATCGGCGCGCTCATTGGCGCCGTTGTCGACTCTCTTCAGCGCACTGGCGTTGATGAGACGGTCAACTGACGAAAGTCTTTGTGTTCAGTGCCTAGTTCCTTCGAGCAATTGTTCCTCGGCATTCCTCGATCGCGAGCTCCCGTTCCGACAATCGCGACGTATCGTTCGCTTATTCGTACCGCACGGGGGTGCGAAGCAGAACTCACTGACGATCATTGCCTCCCACCAAACACGAGCGTCAACGATCCGCGACTGCTCTGAGCGATCCGCGGTGCCCACGGGTCAGGAGACCCGTGCGATCGTCATGTTAGAGAAAATGCCCTTCAGCATCTTGGGTGCGTGCAAGGATGCTCAAGATCGTACGGGCACGATGAGGTGCGGCGCCGATCAACGACCACGCCCGCGACGAGTGGGAGCGGTCGTTGATCGCAGCGGGGATACTCAGTTGCGGGCGTCGGCGGATTTCGAACATCTCAAGGTAGTTCTGCGCTGCGCCGGCGCAAATCACGAATGACCACTCTCCACTTTTGACGGCCATGTGGTACGTTGACGCTGAGGACGTCCAAACCCCGCATCCTTCGCACCTGACGCAGAAACTGAAGTCAGGGAAGCTAGAAGACGAGTGGAGGAAATGGATGCGTCGAAATAGATGTTCCCGCCACGAATGCGTGGTTGCGCCCGCGGGCGTTGCGACGTACGGGCTGCAAAATAATCTGCTCGGTGCAGATCGTTCACTTGCTCGCGCAGCGCGATTGTCGACTATGTTCATGAACGACAGGAGATGGGTGTGATGAAGGATTTTCTGACAGATGTTGAGACACTGCGCAAACGTGCGCGCGAGGGCATGGGCAACGGTTCGGTGACCGACGCGTACGGAGCAGACTTGGAGAGGGTCATTTTTGTTCTTAATCAAGCACTCGCGACGGAACTCGTTTGTGTTCTTCGCTACAAGCGGCACTATTTCACCGCGCAGGGCCTCGATGCACAGTCCGCCGCCGCGGAGTTCCTCGAGCACAGCCGTGAAGAAGAGGGTCACGCCGACCGTATTGCGGCACGAATCGTTCAGTTGGGAGGAGAGCCAGATTTCAATCCTGATTCGCTGACGGGACGAAGCCATTCAGAGTACGACTCGTCGTTGGAGCTCGAAGAGATGATTAAAGAGGACTTGGTGGCCGAACGGGTGGCCATTGCTTCGTATACCGAAATCATCGCGTGGCTTGGTAAGGGTGATCCGACGACGCGACGGATGCTGGAGGAGATTTTGGCATCGGAGGAAGAGCACGCCGAGGACATGCTCGACTTACTGGGCGGGTTCAAGTAGTTCGACGGGATCGACTCGAGTGGCGAGCGATGCGCATAATGACGCACGCGTGAGGGTGACCCGGCCGAGGGATCCCACTGACGCATCGTCGAGATCCTCGTCAGCAGGTAATTCCTCCAACTACCAACTAAGCGTCCGAGGTCACGGCCTTGAGCGTGTAAGTGAACTAGGAAAATGGTTGGGCCCCTACGGCGTTTTCCGACTGGCGAGATCATCACCGATTCGTACGACCGCTTTCATCATTCCCTCGACGTGACCTACTTCACTGCGAAAGTTGATGAAGCAGGGACGTAGTCCAAAGTGGCCGTTCACCACGGTGCCGCTCGGCAGGTATGGCGTCTCCTGTACGAGGCGGCGCAGCACGTGGGCATTGAGGCTGTCGAGGTCACTTACGGCATTGTTAACGTAGCGAAAGCAGCAGATGGAGAGTATTGGCTCCGCGAGGACTTCGAGATTCTCATTCTCGTGCGCGAGTTTCGCCACGTGACGAGCGAGGTTGTTGTCGTGTTCGATTCGCTTCGTCACGCCGTCGCGTCCCAGCTCGCGAAGAATTGACCACACCACGACACCCCGCGCCGGTGCGGATAACTCGACGCCAAAGTCCGCGTAGGGCACGCCCATTGAATCGAGCGACACGCGCAGGTCGTCGGGATCACCAAAGGAGCCCTCGAGGTAGTCAGCGGGCTCCTGGGTGAAGGTGCGATGAAGTATCGAGCGATCGCGCACGAAGGTTGCCGCAATTCCGACGGGCGCACCCAGCCATTTGTGGGGGTCGACGATCACCGAATCGGCGAGTTCGAGTCCCTCGTAGAGCGAACTCACGCGAGAATCGAGAATCCCGGGTAGTCCGTAGGCGCCGTCGACGTGGTACCAGGCGCCGAAGCGCTGGGCTAGTTCGCCACAGGCACTCAGGGGGTCGATGGCGCCGGTGTTGGTGGTGCCGGCCGTCGCCACCACGCAAATGGGGATGACTCCGTCGCTCTGGTCGTTGAGTAACGCGGCTTCCAGCTTCGCGACGTCTAAACGTTGGTGTTCGTCAGTGTCCACGACGCGCACGTTGCGCCGGCCGAGTCCGAGGACGCCGGCCGAGCGAAGGATGGTGTGGTGCGCCTCGCGCGAGCAGTAGACCGCAGTCTGCATACCTCTCACGCCATCGGCTGAGGCGTCCACACCGTGTTGTTCCAGCGCCCACTGCCTCGCGGCACCGAGTGCCACGAGGTTGGCTACTGATCCGCCGCTGGAATAGACACCCTTCATCACGGGAGAAAGGCCGCAGAGCTCGCCGAGCCAGTCAAGAGAAAGTTCCTCGAGGTGGTTGAATGCGGTGATGGTGTAGCGCTGGGGCGACGCCACCGTGGCGGCCAGCGATGCCGCGACGGACACCGTGCCGGGTCCCGCGGTGATCCAGCCCCAAAATCCGGGTTCGCTCAGGCGGGTTCCGTTGGGGATGACGACATCTTCCAGTTCGCCCAGTACGCCGTCGCCGATGCCGCCGGCCGGCAGCGGACCGTCGAGCCTTTTCAACCACTCGTCACGACGCAACAGTGCGTCACTACGATCGCCACCCAAGAAGATTTCCAGAGCGTCAGTCACTCTAAGGACGGCCGAGGAAAGAGTTTCGCGAACGTCATCGGTCACGGCTTGATGTTAGCCATCGGCGCCATTCCTTCACCTTCGTGACCAATCTGGCGGGTGGACCGACCCTCCAGCCCGGACGAACCTTCCGCCGTACAACTCCGTGCTGCGCCAAAGGCTACGACGACGTGTTCGCTCTTCGCGACCCTAACTCTCGAGTCCGAGTGCGCCAAGCGCCCACAACCCCTAAGACGCTCGGTGTGACGCCTAATTTAGTAATTGCAGAATTTCTAAAGTCATCGATATGATAGTGAGATGGACGACTCACAAATCGACGAGCCGCTCTACGTGGCCAAGGCCCAGCTGTTTCGTTCGCTGAGCCATCCCGTTCGAATTCGGATTCTCGAGCTCCTAGTCGACGAGGAGATGCCCGTAAGTGCCTTGCGCGACGAGATCGGAATAGAGGCCTCATCGTTGTCGCAGCACCTCACTGTCCTCAAGCACGCTGGTCTAGTGGTCTCACGTCGACGAGGTAGTGGCGTCACCTATCAGGTCACCGACTCCTCCGTCGGCGAATTCCTGGCGGCCGCACGACGAGTCCTCGCCTCGACGATGGGTCGGATGAGAAGCGCATTGGAACACCTCGAAGCGCAACCATGAGGTTGCCCGGCACTGCGCGTGTCTCCTCGCCCTTTCGACTTTTATTCCGAAGGCCGATCAGTGAGCGAATTGTCGAACGTCCACCCGGAGTTCCCGGGGTGAAATTGCGCGGCTCATTGCAGTTGCGCCACGTTGACGTCGGCTCGTGTAATGGATGTGAAGTGGAGATCACCTCAGCCTTGGCTCCCGACTATGACGCGGGTCAGTACGGAGCGCGATTGGTGGCCTCGCCGCGCCACGCCGACGGGCTGTTGGTCACCGGCGTGGTGACGCACAATATGGACGGACCCTTGCGCCAGACGCTGGCCGCCCTACCACGACCCTCGGTCATCGTGGCCTGTGGTGATTGCGCCGTCAATGGCGGAATCTTCCTAGGGGCCCAAGGGGTCAGCGGACCACTCGATGGAGTAGTGACGCCCGACGTCGTCATCCCCGGCTGTCCGCCGCATCCTCGCGACATCGTGGCGGCGTTGCGCAGTGTGAGCGGGCGCTGATAAGTGAATCTTTTTTTGGCGGCGCTCGGATTCTGTGCGGTGGGGGCCGTCTGCGCGGCGACGTTAACGCGTCGGGTACGGGTCCCGGTCTCGGCTTCGCTCGCGACGATAGGTTGCCTCCTCGCGGTCGGTGTCGCTCTGCAAGTACTGATCACCGGCGACTCGTCGACGTTTCACACGGCGCAATTGCTTCCCATGACGGGGCTTTCGCTGACGCTCGATCCCCTCGGCGCATTGTTCATCCTCGCGAGTTCGTTCGTGGGGGCCGCGGCGTGCGTGTACTGCGTGGGGTACGCCCGTGGAGCGATGGCGTCAAGGACTGCCATGACGATGTTGATGATCTTTGTTCTGACGTTGCTGGCGGTTCCCGCGGCGTCGAGTGTCATGAGTTTCATGTTCTGTTGGGAGTTGATGGCGCTCAGCTCACTCCTGCTCATCCTCACCGACCAGTCCCACAGTCGCGAGGCTCGTGGCGCCGCGCTGTGGTACGGAGTGTTGACCCAGTTGGGTGCGGCATCGATCCTCATCGGACTGCTCCTGATGACGTCGACGAGCAGTGGTCAGACGTTCGCCGACCTGAGTGCGCACTCTTTAAGCCTCTCGCCCTCGACGCGTTCATTCGCGTTCGTGTTGGTACTGTTGGGCTTCGCCTCCAAGGCGGGCGCGGTGCCCTTTCACGTGTGGTTGCCCAAAGCGCACCCCGAGGCGCCCAGCCCGGCGTCGGCGCTCATGTCGAGCTCGATGGTGGCAATGGGGGTCTACGGCATCATCCGCGTCGGCGCGGATCTGCTGCACGGCGGGACCGTGTGGTGGTGGGTGGCGGTGGCTCTCCTCGGCGTGGTCTCGGCATTGTATGGGGCCCTGCACGCCACGACGAGTACCGACCTCAAACGACTCCTGGCGTATTCGACCATTGACATACTCGGACTGGTACTGATTGGCGTGGGGGCCGCCGGGGCCCTCAATGACAGCGGACTGCCGAGCGTCGCGCACCTGGCGATGATGGCGGCGCTGCTGTTGGTGGTAGCCCACGCTGCCTTCAAGGGTGCGCTCTTCCTCGCCGCGGGAGCGGTGGAGCGCGCCACGGGTACTCGTAACCTCGACGAGCTTGGTGGACTCATCCACACCATGCCGAGCACCGCACTCGTGGTGGCGATATCCGCCGGTTCGATTATGGCCGTGCCGACCTTGAGCGGATTCTCGAGCGAGTGGCTGCTGCTGCAGGGGCTGCTTCATGGCTTCACCGATGCGTCAACGCCCGCGCTCATCGTGATGCTCCTGGGCGTCATCGCCCTGGCCTTGACGGGGGGGCTGACGGCGGTGGCCTTCGTGAAGCTGTTCGGCATTGGGTTCCTCGGCCAACCGCGGTCAGTGGATGCGGCGAACGCCGTCGAGGTGCCCCTCTCGATGAGGATTGCCATGGCCTGGCTGGTGATCCCCAGCCTGGTCATTGGTGTCGTCCCCGGACTCTTCATTTCATTGCTCAATCGGGCGGCGTCGACGGGAATGGGAGCGACGGTCGTCTCGCCCATCGATCACGGCACCGGACTTGTCGTGTCACAGTTGCGCGGTGCCATTCAGCCCGCGGCACTGCTCGTCGGCCTCGTTGGGGTTCTTGCCCTGGTGTGGTTGGTTAATCAACGTCTCGCCCAGCGCCACGCGCGTCGGGTCGACGCCTGGGGATGTGGTCGTGATCTGCAGACCCCGCGGATGCAGTACACCGCCACGTCCTTCGCCGAACCGCTCCAACGCGTCTTCGCGGACGTATTGCGCCCCCAGTCGGACGTTGAAGTCACCCACGTAACTGAATCGCGCTATTACGAGCAGTCGATAATGTACGAAAATCGCGTCGGCGACGTTCTCGAAGCGCGCGGCTATCGCCCGATCATCACTGCGGCATTTCGCGTGGGAGTATTCGCGAGGCGTCTGCAGAATGGCAGCATCCACCGCTACCTGGCCTTTGGCTTCGTGGCTTTACTGGTCATCTTGGTGGTGGTGGCGTGAGTGCGACCACCACCACTCTCTACGGTGTCGCCGCGACGCTGGTGCAAGTGGTGCTGTTGGGACTGGGTGGACCTTTGCTCGTCGGAGTAATGGCCAAGGTGAAAGCGCGCGCGGAGGGACGAGTCGGCGCACCCGTGGTCCAGCCGTTGCGCGACCTGAGAAAGTTGTTGACCAAGGAGCGCTTGCACGCTCGTCACGCCAGCGTGGTCCTGCCCTTGGCGCCCATGGTCATCTTGGCGTCGACCGTGGTGGCGGGGGCGATCTCGCCACTGGTGAGTACGCACCCGCTGCTGGGATCGAGCGCCGATATCTTGGTCATTGTCTATCTGCTGCTCACCGGCTCGGCGGCGGCGGCACTCGCGGGACTCGACGCGGGCACCGCGTTCGGCGGGATGGGATCGAGTCGGGCGATGACCATCGGCGCCCTGGCCGAGCCCGCATTATTGGTCGCCGTCATCGCCCTGTCGATTCAGTCGGGGACGTCGAATCTGCCGAGCATCATGTCGAGCACCCTGACGCATCCTGACTGGGTGTTCGGTCCCTCCCGTCTTCTCGCGCTCGGGGCGCTGCTCATCGTGGTCATCGCCGAAACCGGACGGATTCCGGTTGACAACCCTGCGACGCACCTTGAACTGACCATGGTGCACGAGGCAATGATTCTGGAATACGCGGGACCGGAGTTGGCGCTCTTCAGTCTCGGTGAGGCGATGCGTCTGGGTCTCCTCTTCTCGCTCGTCGCAAACCTCTTCCTGCCGTGGGGCATCATGACGGACCATACCCTTCTCTCGTTGTTACTCGGCACCGTCGCGCTGGTAGCGAAGACCTTGCTGGTGGCTCTCGGGGTGGCGTTGATAGAGGTGCGCAGCGCCAAGTTGCGGTTGTTCCGTCTCCCGGAACTGTTGGCGGGCGGCTTCGTCTTATCGGTGCTGGCCGTCGTGACGGGCTTGGTGACCCGATGAACTCAACATATATCGCAGCGTTGGAACTCGCCGCCGGGGCCGTGCTCGTCTCGGCCGTGATGACTCTCTGGCGGCGAAGCGTGCGCTCGATCGTCTCGATGCTCAGTCTGCAGGGGATGGCTCTGTCGGTGGTGGCCATCGTTCTCGCGCTGCACGAGCACGAAGGGGCACTCTTTGTCACCGGGTGCCTAGTGTTCGTCGTGAAGGGCCTGGTCGTTCCGGGGCTGTTGCGCAGGGTGTCACGTCTGGACCCTCGATCGCGTGAGTCGCGTCCGTTGGTGAACGTTCCCGCATCCCTGGTCTTTGCGGCGGTCCTGATTGTGCTGTCCTACGTCGTGAGTTCGCGAATCACCGGGTTGTCGCCCAGCGACGCCACTCACTTGGTGCCGGTCGGCATTGCCACCGTGCTGGTGGGTTACTTCATGCTGGTGACCCGGCGCCGTGCCGTGTCGAAGATTGTGGGACTGATACTCGTCGACAACGGCATCGCCCTGGTTACTTTCTTGTTGACCTCGGGAGTGCCACTCATCGTGGAGCTGGGATCTTCACTCGACGTGTTATTGGTGGTGGTGGTGTTGCAGTTCTTGATGGTCTCAATGCGCCATCACTCCGACACCGATCGATTGACCGAAATGAAGGGGCTACGCGACTGATGCTGATCCTCGGAATCTTGGCGATACCCCTGGCGACGACGTTGTTGGCCGCTGGGGTGTCGTGGCGACCGTGGATTGGCTGGGCGACGGCCGTCTCGAGCACCGCGGTCCTGGGTCTGGGGATCTGGCTCTGCGTCACTACCTTGTCCGGCTCGCAGTGGGCTCTGAACCACTCGCTGCGCGCGGACTCCCTCAGTGCATTCATGGTCGTGGTGATCGCGACGGTCTCATTGCTGGCCACGCTCTTCACGCCGCGGACCATGCGCCAAGAGATGGAGTCGGGCATCACCACTGCGCGCTACGCACGCCACTACGTCATCCTGATGCAGGTCTTCATCACCTGCATGCTGCTCGCGGTGTTAACGGCGAACCTGGGTGTGTTGTGGGTCTCGATTGAAGCGACCACCATCGCCACTACGTTCCTCGTCAGCCACCGGCGAACCGACGGCGCCTTCGAAGCCTCGTGGAAGTACGTCATCCTGTGCTCGATCGGCATCGCTCTCGCGTTCCTCGGGACGGTATTGATCTATTACGCGGAGCTTCACGCGACGGGCAGCGTGCACAGTTCCTCTCTTGACTGGACGTCAGTCATGGCGGTCGCCCACCACCTCGATCCCAATGTCACGCGCCTCGCCTTCGCGCTGTTGGTGGTGGGTTATGGCACCAAAGTCGGCCTGGTGCCAATGCATAGCTGGCTGCCCGACGCGCACAGTCAAGCCCCCGCCCCGGTGTCGGCGCTGATGTCGGGCGTCTTGCTCACGGTGGCCTTCTACGGACTACTGCGCTTTCGCGCCGTCGCCGTCGCGGCGCTGGGACCGACGTTCCCGCGCACTTTGTTGGTGGTGGTGGGAATCGCGTCGCTGGTGCTGGCGACGGTCATGCTCATCGCCCAGCGCGACCTCAAGAGGATGTTGGCGTATTCGAGCATCGAGCACATGGGGCTGTTGGCGCTCGGCGCCGCGGCGGGGACGCCACTGGCCATTGCGGCGGTGCTATTACATATTCTGGGACACGGCATTACCAAGGCGGTGCTCTTCTTGTCGGCCGGCGAGATTTACTACCTCGAAGGCACTACCGAGATGGCCAAGTTCTCGGGACTCCTCGCTCGTCGACCGGCTCTCGCGGGCATCTTCGGGTTCGCGCTGGTGTCTCTCGTCGCGTTCCCGCCGTTCAGCCTCTTCGTCAGTGAGCTCACGATGGCCCGCGCGGAGGTCGACGCGGGCTTGTGGTGGGCGGTGGCGATCTCACTGGTCTGTCTCAGCGTGATTTTCGCAGCGCTCACGCGACACGGTCGCCAGATGCTGATGGGCACAGCTTCGACAACGGACGCCGCTCCTTCAACGCTGGCGCCCTCGATGGCGATTCCGCTCGTCACGGCCCTCGTGGCCTGCGCGGCACTCGGCGTGCTCTCGTGGCCGCTGCAGTCGCTACTGGCGCACGCCGCCCAGGTGGTGATGCCGTGAACCAGTGGAGGCGACGCTCTCTCGACGTCGGGGTCGACGAATTGCACGAGCTCGCCGCGTCGTACTTCGCGCTCGGCCATCGATTGGCGTTGGTGGCCGGTCACGACGACGGCGACGCCCTTCGCATCGTCTACGTCTTCACGAGCGGTGCGCCCGATGAACGCCACGAGCTGGTTGTCCGACTCGACGCTCAACACCCGACGGTGTCCAGCTTGAGCGACCTCTCCTTTAGCGCCAGCCGATTCGAGCGCGAATTGCACGACAACTTCGGCATCGAGCCCCTCAACCATCCCTTTCTGCGGCCCCTGGTTCGCCACCAGCACTGGCCCGAAGAATGGCACCCACTGCGCCGCGACGCGGGGGCGATGCCCGAACACGTGCGTGACGCGACACCCTATCCCTTCATCCAAGTCCGGGGGTCGGGCGTCTACGAGATCCCCGTGGGTCCGGTGCACGCGGGACTCATCGAGCCAGGCCATTTTCGCTTTTCGGTGGTGGGCGAAACGATTCTCAAGATGACCGCGCGACTCTGGTACGTGCACCGCGGAATCGAACGCATGTTCCAAGGCGTCGAGGCGCAGAGCGGCGTCGAGATCGCTCAGCGGATCTCGGGCGATAGTGCGTTGGCGCACTCCCTGGCGTATTGCATGGCGATCGAGGAGGCCCGAGGTCTCGAGGTCGCCGACGACACCCGAATCCTTCGTTCCCTTTTACTGGAGATGGAGCGTCTCTACAATCATGTGGGTGACGTGGGCGCTTTGTGCAATGACGTCAGCTACGGCGTGGCGAACGCCCGGGCCCTGGTGGTCCGCGAGAGACTCCTTCGCCTCAACGAGGCCGTGACCGGACATCGCCTGCTGCGTGGCAGCGTCGGGGTGGGGAACACCCGAGTGCGGACCCTTCCCTCGGACCGGGAACTTTCCCAGATCGCCGAGGTGTTCGAGGACGTGGTGTCACTGGCCCTGTCGAATTCGGTCGTGGTTGATCGATTCGAGGGCACGGCCGCGTTGTCCCCGAGGGACGCGGCGGCCATCGGTACCGTAGGAGTCGTCGCTCGCGCCTCGGGCCTGCGCTTCGACGCTCGCGAGGCTCACCCCTTCGTCGCGGATGGCTTTACCCCGGTGGTCCACGAAACCGGCGACGTGATGGCCCGATTCAATCAACGAGTGGAGGAGTTTCGAGTTTCGCTCGACATGGTGCGTCGCTTGGCACAAAGTGTCAAGAACCTCGACGCGGGCTCTTCGCCCAACGGGTCACCGGGGCGGTCGGGTGTCGGAATCGTTGAAGGATGGCGCGGCGTGGTGGTGCATCGAGTGGAAATGGACTCGTCGGGAAGAGTCTCTCGGGCACGCACGATTGATCCGTCGTTCTTCAACTGGCCGGCACTCTCAATCGCCCTCAGCGACACGATTGTGCCCGACTTCCCCCTGGCCAACAAGAGTTTCAACTTGTCCTACGCGGGTAACGATCTGTAGGCGCAGCGCGATGTGCGAGAGGAGCCGTCGGCAGTGATCGGTGGCGGTGTCGTCGCAGGTCGGGCACGTGGTGGCTCAGTACGTCGTCGGGAGCACAAGATGGCGCGACCGGTACGCTTCGTTGATGTTCGTGATTTCCAATGAGCGATTTGAGGAGTTGGCGAGCGAAGCGCTCGACTCACTACCGGGCGAACTCGCCGTGCACATCGAGAACCTGGTCGTCGTGGTCGACGATCAGGCGAAGGGACTCTCGCTGTTTGGGCTCTACGAGGGCGTTCCCCTGACCAAGCGCGGACCGATGAGCTACAGCGCCGTGCTGCCTGATCGCATCACTCTCTATCAGGCGACCATTTGTGGCTACTGCATCAGCGAAGAAGAAGTGAGGGCGCAGATTCGCAAGACCGTGATACACGAAGTGGCTCATCATTTCGGTATCAGTGACCCCCGGCTCCATGAATTGGGGTGGGCGTAGTCCACCGCGTCAACTGATAGTGCGTGGGGCTCCGAAAATGCCACACGGAGCAATCACCCGTCTCTCGGCATCATCTCTTTGCGGTGCGTGATCGCGCGGTAGGCCACTCGGGGGTCACAGCGGTGGTGTTAATTCTCGTCACTAGGATGCCGTGAAGAATCGATTGCGAGGGGAGTCGTTCGATGCGGGTCCAGTCTCTTTGGCGCTACCCCGTCAAGTCCATGCAGGGCGAGAGTCGTCACGAGTTGAGAATCGGGTCACACGGCGTCGTGGGCGACCGCAGTTTCGGAGTTTTGGACTTGGGACCGCGCACGGTCATCTCCGCCAAGCGAGAGGGCCGCTTGCTCGATGCCTCGGCCCGAATTGCGCCAGAGGGACTCCGCGTCACCCTGCCCGATGGTCGGGAGTTTGCTCCGGGCACTGGTCTTGACGACAGCCTTTCCACGTGGCTCGGTCGCGCGGTGGCACTCATTGATGCCGCCTCACTGGGCGCAGCCACTTACGAGTGCCAAGAGGATTTTGAGGACGACGAGTCGCCCTCAGTCCAGTGGGAAGGACCCGAGGGTTCATTCGTTGACGAAAGTGCGCTGCATCTGTTGAGTTCAGCTGAACTCGAGCAACTCACTCGCGAGCGCCCCGAACTGCAGTGGGATGCCCGCCGATTCCGACCCAACGTGGTCCTCGACACCGAGGGCGGTGCCTTCGTCACGGGGGAGTCCGGTTGGAAAGTGCGACTGGGTGAAGCGGAGATTGAGATCGTCAACAACTGTTCGCGGTGCGTGATGACGACGCGACCACAACCCGGGAGCCTGGAGCGCCAGCTCGAGATTCTTCGTCACGTTAGTCGAGTCCACGGCAATGACGTGGGCGTGCGAGCGCGCGTAATACTCCCCGGTACCGTGCGTGTCGGCGACTTCGTCGAGGTACGTGACTAGACCCTGGGTAACCCAGCGGCAACCCAGGGGATGTCGAAAGGTGGGCAAGCCGGTCACTTCCCCTCCTTTCGCCTCTGTTCCCCTCGACAGACCTTCGTCTACTGCGGCTTGGCAGAAGTGAATTCCACTGCGAAGCAACCTGAACGGTCTTCACGATAGGCATTTGCTCTGGCAGCTTGTCGCCAGACGAATCAACCGCTGCGTAGCGCATCGTCTCGCCGACCATCCGGTGGCCCAGCCAGTGGTGCTCATCGAGCAGCGCGTCGAAGCGAGCCTGGTCACCAGCTCCAATCGGGGCAACGCTCTGTCCGCTGAACCACTTATCTCGCACCCATCACACTTAGCATCGCAGCACTTGATTGCGGTAAGCCGATCCCGGTGCACCTGATCACAGCCTTGCGGCTCCGACTATGAAAAGTCCTGGGGGAGAACCCAGTAAGGATATAGGGTAAAAATGTGGTTTTAGCCCGGCGCCAGCGCGATTAGCGCGGAGCACGATTTGAGCACGGCCCGTCGGAGCCGCAGGAGGGCACTGACCTCGAGAGGGGACGATGATGTCGACAACTGAAGTTCCTACGCGCGGTCCTGCGAGGCCGGGGCCCTACATCATGGCGGGCGTCCTGCTGGCGGTGGGGATCGTTGCACCGCTGCTTGTCCCGATGTACGCGAGAGTGGATCCTCGACTTTTCGGCATACCCTTCTTCTACTGGTACCAGATCCTGTCGGTATTCCCCGAGGCTGGCCTGCTCTGGATTGTCTACACGATCGTGATTCGAGAAGACGATCGCCGTCGTGAAGTGGTTCGCTCCCTTCGAGCGGCCCAGACCGGCGACACGACGGCGGAAGCTCAGAAATGAGCTCTGAAATATTCGCGGCGTCCACAGCTACGGTGGCGTCACATCCGATCAACGGTGTCGCCCTTGCGGTGCTCATTATCATTTTCGTCGGCGTCGCGGTCTTGGGTTTCCTGGCCGCCCGTTGGCGCGTCAAGCCTGCGGAGCGTGGACTGAAGTCATTGGACGAGTGGGGTCTTGGCGGTCGTGGCTTCGGCAACTGGATCACCTGGTTCCTCCTCGGCGGTGACCTGTACACCGCGTACACGTTCATCGCGGTTCCCGCCGCAATGTGGAGTACCGGTGCGCTGACCGGCTTCTTCGCCGTGCCGTACACGATTGTGCTGTATCCCATCGTCTTCCTCTTGATGGCGCGACTGTGGTCGGTCTCACACCGCCATGGATTCGTCACACCAGCTGACTTCGTCGGAGGCCGTTACGGGAGTAAATCTCTTACGACCGTGATTGCTGTCACCGGCATCGTGGCGACCATGCCGTACATCGCCCTGCAACTGGACGGGATCAAGGCAGTATTGTCGGTTCTCGGGCTCGGCAGCGAAAGCAACCCGATCATGGCGGACCTCCCGTTGATCATCGCCTTCGTGGTTCTTGCCGCGTACACCTACACCGCGGGTTTGAGGGCACCGGCGTCGATCGCGATCGTGAAAGACCTTCTGATCTACGTCGTGGTCATCGTCGCCATCGTCTGGCTTCCGTCCCACCTCGGTGGCTGGGGCACGATCTTCGATTCCGCCCGGACGAAATTCGCCGCCACGAATCCT
Source organism: Acidimicrobiaceae bacterium (assembly GCA_003136415.1). Taxonomy (GTDB): domain Bacteria; phylum Actinomycetota; class Acidimicrobiia; order Acidimicrobiales; family RAAP-2; genus RAAP-2. The sequence continues at coordinate 17,535 of PLEI01000089.1, forward strand.
GCGACGGGAAAGCCCATCGGATCAATCATCCCGGGGGCGGCGAGCTTCAACGCCTATTGGACTCTCGCCCTCGGCTCGGCGATGGCGCTGTTCATGTATCCGCATGCCATCACCGGGGTTCTCGCCACCAAGAGCCGCAACACGATCCGCCGGAATGTGGTTGTGCTGCCTCTCTACAGCGTCATGCTCGGGCTTCTCGCCCTGCTCGGGTATGTTGCCATCAAAGCGGGCACGATTCCTATCGGCGTGGACGGCAAAATCAACCCACAGCTTGTGGTGCCGGAACTGTTCCTGAACAACTTCCCCGGATGGTTTGCGGGGATCGCCCTCGCGGCCATCGGGGTCGGTGCGCTCGTGCCGGCCGCAATCATGTCGATCGCGGCGTCCAACCTGTTCACGCGCAACATCTACCGTGACTTGTTCAAACCGAAGGCAACGCCGCAACAAGAGGCGAAAGTGTCGAAGATCGCCTCTCTTTTCGTCAAGTTCGGCGCGTTGATGTTCGTCCTTTCGATGGATCAATCCGCCGCCATCAACTTGCAACTGCTCGGAGGAATCTGGATCCTGCAGACATTCCCCGCAATCGTGACCGGTCTGTATACCCGGTGGCTCCATCGCCGGGCGCTGCTGATCGGATGGGCCGTCGGCATCGGGTATGGCACCATCGCTGCGTACAACGTCGTCAATCCGTCGACCAAGGCCCACTTCGGAGGGTCAATCGCACCAATTCCGTTCACGAACATCCCGATCTACATCGCGATAACTGCTTTCGTGATCAACGCCGTCGTCTCGGTCATTCTCACCGCAGCCTTCCGCGCGATGAAGATCAAGGATGGAGAGGACATCACGACCGCGAGCGACTACGGCGCAGACGAGGATGACCCGAAGGTCGTCAGGTAATTCGCTTTCCGCAACTGCGCGTTCTCCCTGCGAAGCCGCAGAACCTCTTCGCCGTGCAGTCGCATTCCTTCGATGTGAAATTCAATCGCCTCGCGCATCAATTCCCGAAGTTTTTCGACTGTGTCGGCAGTGCCAACGCAACCTGGGAGATCTGGGACATAAGCTCAGAAGTTGCTGCCGACATCTTCGATGATGATTGCGTATTCGGTCATTGCCTCTTCCTTTTGAGTCCTGCTTGCCTGTAGATCTCAACCAACGTTCCTACGCGTAGGTCCATACCTAGACTTCCGGCAACGGTCATCGCTCCAGTCCTTGTCGGGTGATGGAACTGACGATGACTTCCCTTTTGTCTTACCTGGCGCCATTTCCCTTCCAAGGAGAGTGCGATACGTCCCTTCTTCGACAATGGTCTGCGTGACGCAGTGCGACGGATGAGCGCCGTGACGCCGGGCACGACCTCGTCGCTCGCGTGGGTGGGCGGATCGACGATCGACGACGACGAGATTAGTTACATCAAGAACCTGGTACGAATGGCCCAGGACGATGCCGAGATCAAGGCGGTTTGGCTCCAGGTACATCACGAGGCCACCACGGCTTTCATTCCACTGGTGGCCGCGCATCTCTCGATTTCTCCGGAATGCCTCGAGGCGCGGTCGACATCGGCCATTGTGAATGCCGCTCTGACCACCGCGATCGAGCGGTTCGCCCTCGACACCCCTGAGGTCCGTACTCTCAACGAACTCATCTCCGACGTCGTGCGCATCGCCATCGACTGACCCTCTCATCAGAGGCGACTTTCAGGGTGGCTTCGTCCGAACGGCGCAGGGATCGGCGTCAATCGGTCGCTAGGGTCACTGCATGAACGTCCCGCCGCGACTCGTCGATTTCGGTTTTCGAATTCTCAATGCAGTACACCGATCAGTCGTCCGCGTGACGGCCGGCCGACTGGGTCGCCACGCCTTTGGTATGGAGATTATTGAATTGATCACCGTGGGGCGTCGAAGCGGTCGGCTTCACTCCACGATGCTGACGGTTCCGGTCATCGAGGGTGTCGTGCTGGTGCTCGTGGCGTCTAAGGGTGGAGACGACCGTGATCCCGATTGGCTGAAGAATCTCATGGCCCACCCGAAAATTCAGGTCATCCTGCGCGGCGAACGCCGCGACATGGTTGCGCGTGTCGCGTCGCCCGAGGAGTACGCCAGACTGTGGCCCCAGGTCGTGGCGACGTACAAATCCTATGATGCGTATCGTCGCCGAACTGCTCGCGCCATCCCGCTGGTGTTGTGCACGCCGATCGATGGATAAGAGGCAAGCGCTCACTTCGCGGTCAAGTTAGAGTGGCGCTCGCGAGATGTCGCGACTCGACGACCATGGGGAAACATGCACAACGCCTATCAGATTGGCCAATGGCAAAGCCTGTATACGACGCTGGGCGGTTCGGCGGCAGCGCTGGCGGGACTTCTTTTCATCGCGGTGTCGATTCAGATTGGGCGCATTGCCAAGTCGCCCATCTTTCGCGCCCGGGCCTGGGGTAATACCTTCATGATCGTGAGTCTGGTGGTGAACGCTGGCTTCGTCCTCACTCCCCAAAGCCTCACCGCCCTTGGGATCGAGCTCTGTGTCCCCGCTAGCGTCTTCATTATCTTCATGATCCGCACGATGATTCAGGTAGTGAAGGCGGGTTTGCGGTTGCCGTGGCGCCCTTTTCTTTCCATCATTTTGAATCTGTTGGGTGTGGCGTCGGGCGTCAGTCTGATTATCCGTCGAGGCGGCGGCATGTACCTGGTGACGTTGGAATTCCTCGCGGGAATCGTCTGGGTGATGTACGGGGCTTGGGGATTGCTGCTGGCCATTGGCGAAGAGGAGCAGAAAGCGGAGACGATCAGTTCATGAATCGGCTCGACGTAGCTCGCTAGTAGTCAGAGGCGACTATTCGCCAGGGGTGCTCAATGAGCCCCGTCAAGGTGCGTAGGAAGCGCGCAGCGAGAGCGCCATCGATGATGCGGTGATCCGCCGACAAGGTGAAGCGCATGCGATGGCGCGTCAGAATTTGGTTGCCGACCACGGCCGGCTCACGGGTAGTGGCGCCCACCGCGAGGATGGCGCCCTCGGGAGGATTGATGATGGCGGTGAACTCCTCGACGCCGAACATGCCGAGGTTCGAGATGGTGAACGTGCCGCCGCTCATCTGGTCGACGCTCAGGCCCTTACCGTTCGCCTGGGCCGCGAGCGCTTTGGCTTCGACTCCCAACTCACCCACCGTCTTGAGGTCGGCGTCGACGATGACGGGAACGACGAGGCCCTGTTTGGACGCGACCGCGACGCCGATGTTGATCCGGTTATGCACCAGCATGACCGTGCTGTCGTCGCCTAGGTAGGACGCGTTGACTTCGGGGTGTTCACGCAGTGCCAGGGCGCTGGCCCGAATGATTAAGTCGTTGACGCTGATCTTGGCCAGTCCCGTGGCGAGCGCTCGCTCATTCAAGTCCGCACGCATTTCCATCAGCACCTCGGCGTCGGCAACGGACGTGACGAAGAAGTGGGGGATGGTCTGGGCACTTTGGCTCAGGCGGCGCGCGATGACGCGTCGGGCCTTCGTGACCGTGAATTCCTGCGATGCGCGCTTCTCGTCGACAATGGGTCCCGTGGAGAGCACGGGTCGTGGTGCGGCTCGATGCGGCGTCGGCGCCGGTGGCTCAGCCAAGAGTCCGTTTAAGTCGGCGCGAATGATGCGTCCACCCGGGCCGGAGCCCTTCACGGTCGAGAGATTCAGATTGTGCTCGCGCGCGAGCTTGCGAACCAGCGGCGAAGCGAATTGGCCGTCACTGCCGCTGTGATCGGGTTCGGGCGCGCGAGGAAGCGGCGCGCGAGGGGCGGACGCTGGCGCTGGTGCGACGACGCCGGGAGGCGAGGCGGCGGGCGGTGCGGCGGTTGCGGTGGCGACCGCGGATGAAGACGCCGAGACTGGTGAACCGGCCTTACCGTTGTCGAGAACGGCGATGGGCGTGCCGATGGTGACGGTGGCACCTTCGGCAACGAGAATCTCGCTCAGGGTGCCCGCCTCGTAGGCCTCGTAGTCCATGGTGGCCTTATCGGTCTCGATCTCGACGAGCACGTCACCGATCTCTACACGGTCGCCCGGGTGCTTGTGCCACGAGGCAATGGCGCCCTCTTCCATCGTGTCCGACAGGCGGGGCATCTTGATTTCAATCATGGCTTTGACCAACCTTTTTCAGGCGCCGTCCGACGGCCTCGAGAGTCTGAAATATTGCATTCACTACATCATCGTTGGTGGGCATTGCGGCTGACTCGAGAACCTTGGAGTAGGGCATGGGTACTTCGGCCATGGCGACTCGGCGCACGGGGGCGTCGAGGTAGTCAAAAGCCCCGTCCGATATCGTCGCGGCGATCTCCGCTCCGATGCCGTAAGTCAACCAGTCGTCCTCGACGACCACGGCGGCGTGGGTCTTTTTCACCGAGTTCACCAGGGTTTCTCGGTCCAATGGTCGCAAGCTCATCAAGTCAATGACCTCGATGTCGAGGCCTTCGGACTCGGCCAGAGTTTCGGCGACGTTCCTGGCGATATAGGCCATGCGCGAGTAGCCAATGAGCGTCAAGTCGTGGCCCTCGCGAGTGATCTTGGCCTTGCCGATTTCGGCGGGCGTGTCGTCGTCGGGCACTTCGCCCTTGGTGTTGTACAGCGCCAGGTTCTCGAGGAACAATACGGGATCGTCGTCGCGGATCGCCGCCAGCAACAACGCCTTGGCGTCGGCCGGCGTGCTCGGGGCGACGACTTTCATTCCCGGCACGAAGGCGTAGTAGAGCTCGATGTTCTGCGAGTGCGTGGCACCGAGCTGCTGCCCACCGCCGCCGGGGGTGCGGATCACGAGGGGTACCTTGGCCTGGCCGCCGAACATACCGTAGATCTTGGCGGCGTGGTTCACGATCTGGTCGAGGGCGAGCAAAGAGAAATTGATCGTCATGATCT
>PLEI01000008.1 GCA_003136415.1 Acidimicrobiaceae bacterium
AGGTACTGCGTGTCGCGCTTGTCGATGATCGCCTGCTCGAGGCGCTCGTCGGAACGATAGGTGCGCTCGATGACGGCGCCCGTGCGCGCGTTGCGCAACTTGGTGCGCACGAACGCCCCGCCCTTGCCGGGCTTGACGTGCTGAAATTCGATGACCGAGAAGAGACCTCCGTCGATCTTCAACGTGATGCCATTTTTGATGTCGGATGTGGAAATGGCCGCCATGGGGCTCAACTACCTTTCGTGCAACTTGCGGTTGTCAGTCTAGGCAATGGCGCCCGGAGCCCTATCGAAGGCTGTTCGAGGACGCGAATCAACGTGAAGCGAGCAACGCCACGACGGCGTCGACCGCGAGCAGATAGCCCAGTGCGCCCAGACCCGCCAGGGAACCGTCCACCGCGCCGGCCAGCGTCGACACGTGGCGAAAGGGTTCGCGGGCGGCGGGATTGGACAAGTGGAGCTCGATCTTGGGGCCGTAGAAAGTCGCCAACGCGTCGGCCAGCGCCCACGAGGAGTGCGTGAGAGCCCCGGCGTTGATGATGATGGCGGCCGACGTCTCGCGTGCCGCGTGCACCGCTTCAATCAAGTCACCCTCGAAGTTGGACTGTAGATGGCGCAGGCTTAGCCCCGCCACGGCGGCGCGCGAAGCGGCGGCTTCGACGTGCTCGGCCAATGTCGACGACCCGTAGATCTCGGGACTGCGCGTACCCAGCAGATCAAGATTCGGCCCCGACAGCAGAAGAATTTCTTGCATTACGCCTCCTGGAATTGTTCTAGTACCTCGCGCACGACCTGCGGGTCGATGTCGGCCACCACTTCGCAGCCGGCAGCGCCGTCGAGCACGAGAGTCAAGTTGTGGTGCGCCTTCTTGTCGCGCGACATCGCCGACAACAACTCATCCACGTCGAAGTGTCCCGAGAGACGTCGGGGCAACTGAAAGAAGTCCAGGACCGCGTCCGTCTGGTCCACGACCCCTTCGTCGACCCGTCCGAGCGCTCTCGCCAGGCGCGCCGCGAAGGCTAGCCCGATGCCCACTGCTTCGCCGTGGCGTAACTCGTCGGCGTCACGGTCCAGGGCCACGAGTTCAATTGCGTGGCCCAACGTGTGTCCGTAATTGAGCAACGCGCGCTCGCCACTCTGCTCGAATTCGTCGGCGACCACGATACGTGCCTTCAACGCCACCGAGACTTCGATGAAGTCAGACAGCGTCGCGTCGCCAAGAGCGGCGCGGGAGCGGCCCTCGAGCAGCCAGCACTTCGCCACTTCACCCATGCCGGCGATGCGCTCTCGCCCGCTCAGGGTCACCAGAGTTTCGCTGTCGCACCAGACGCCCGCGGGCTGGTGAAACGCGCCGACGAGATTCTTGCCCGCGGCGATATTGACGGCCGTTTTTCCGCCGATGGCGGCGTCGACCTGGCCGACCACGCTGGTGGGCACCTGCAGTACCGCGACACCACGAAGGTAGACCGCCGCCGCGAATCCCGCGAGGTCGGTGATCGCTCCCCCGCCCACGCCCACGATGACGTCGTGGCGCGAGACGTGGCGCTGCGCAAGTTCTTCGCACACTGCCTCGAGGCTCGACAACGTCTTGGCGGCCTCGCCGTCGGCGACCTCAATGACCACCGTCTCTACCGCAAACGAGAAGTCGAACCACGGTTGGCGGCGAATCTCGGGCGACGTGATAATGACCGCGACGCGCGCACGCGGCAGATGCTGAGTGATGAAGGCGGACACGTCGTGACGCACGCCGTCACCCAGTATCACGTCATAGGGTGCGTCGCGTAGGTTCACCGGGATTCTCACGACGACGCCTGCGCGTTCTCGACAATGTCTCGCAATTGCAGCACCAGCTGATCGAGCGGCCCACTTGAATCCACCTTGAAGCGGCTGACCTCGGCGTAGAGGCTGTCACGCTGCCGGCGCAGCTCGGAGAGCCGCTGCGCGGGATCATCATCCAGGAGCGGCCGGTCGCCGTCGAGCACCCGAGTCACGAGTATCTCGTCGGGACAGTCCAGCCACACGGTCAACTCGTGACGAAGCAGTTGGCGTGCTGCGAGTGTCGTCACCACCCCGCCACCCGTCGCCACGATGCTCGCACCACTGAGGGCCTGGGCGAGGGCTTGCACCTCGCGTTCGCGGAACGCGGACTCGCCGTGGGCGCGTAGGTAGTCCTGGACGCTCACGTGCTCTCGATCGAAGAAAGCGTCGTCGGCGTCGACGAAGGCGCGTTCCAAAGTGGACGCCAGCGCTCGTCCCGTCGTGGTCTTACCCGATCCGGGCAGTCCCACCAGGACGACGTCGGCCACGGCTACGCGGGCCGGGCGGCCGAGGACGACGAGCCGAGGTTCTCCACGTAGGTCGCGTGGTTGCGAACGAACTCCTCGACCGAGTCGCCGCCAAACTTCCGTAACGCTTCGTTCGCCACCACGAGAGCCATCATGGCCTCGGTCACGACCCCGAGCGCCGGCACGGCGGTCACGTCAGTGCGCTCCTTGAATGAGACCGTGGACTCCCCCGTGGCGACGTTGACCGTTTCGAGCACCGGGCGATTCAGCGTGGACAGCGGCTTCATCGCCACCTTGGCAATCAGTGGAGCGCCCGAGGTCATACCGCCTTCGAGTCCGCCGGCGTGGTCACTGCGGCGCACGTAGCCGCCGCCGCGCGTGAAAGTCTCGTCGATGGCGATGGCGTCATGGGCCTGGCTGCCTCGCTGGGCCGCCTGGGCCATTCCGTCGCCGATCTCGACGCCCTTCACGGCCTGAATACTCATCAACGCACCCGCGAGCAATCCGTCCAACTTGCGGTCCCAATGCACGTAACTACCCAGTCCCACCGGCACGCCGTAGGCGATGACCTCCACGATGCCGCCCAGGGAATCGCCCTCCTTGGCGGCGGCCTTGATTTCACGCACCATGGCGTCAGCGCTCGCGGCGTCAAAGCAGCGCACTTCACTCTCGTCCACCACCGACAGGTCATCGGGGCCCGGTCGCGCACCCTCGGGAGCCGCGACCGCGCCGATGCGCACCACGTGAGAAACAACGCTCACGCCGATTTCACGAATTAACGCCTTGGCCAGCGCACCGGCGACGACGCGGGCGGCCGTTTCGCGGGCGCTGGCGCGCTCGAGCACGTCGCGCGCGTCGTCGAAGGCGTACTTCTGCATTCCCACGAGGTCGGCGTGGCCGGGGCGCGGAGTCGTCAGCTTGTCGCTCGGCTCCCCGGGAGCGGCGGACATCTCCTGCTCCCACTTGGGCCACTCGGAATTTAGGATCTCAACGGCGACGGGTGAACCCAGCGTCCGGCCGTGGCGGATGCCGCCGGTGAGACGAAGTACGTCGCGTTCAAAACGCATGCGCGGCCCGCGACCGTAGCCGAGACGTCGACGGGCGAGTTCATCACCAATCCGTTCAGAGGTAATGGGCAGTCCGGCCGGAAGTCCTTCGACAATGACTGTCAGGGAGGGGCCGTGGCTTTCACCAGCGGTTAAGAAGCGCAGCATTCCCCAATTCTAGGAGGCGTGCACGAGCCCTAGTGTGCGTCGGCGTAGAACGGGTTGACACCTGAGGCGTGGTCAGTGATGTCGCGCACGTCCGTGAGCTCAGGAATCGCCCCGCGCAACGCCGTCTCAATTCCCTGGGACAAGGTCATGCGGCTCATCGAACAACCCTGGCAGCCGCCCGACATCTTGATGTACGCGACCTTTTGGGCATCGTCGAGTGCCACGAGGTCCGCGCGCCCGCCGTGTGAGGCAATGGAGGGGTTGACCTGATCGTCGAGAACCTGAATGGCGAGCTTGGCCAGTTCGCTTTCGATGCCCATCGCCAAAATCTCCGCGGGCACGCCGGGGTTGAGCTCTTCACTCGAGGGGTGGTTCGGGTTGACCAGCACGAGACCGCCGCCGCCGTCAGTGGCGAATTCCAATCGGCTGCCACGCAGGCGCTCGACGCTGGCACTCGGCACCACGATGGTGATGTCGCCGTCCTGGCCCACCGCCGCGCCGTCGGGCGCGTCGGCCACGTCGGAAAAGTAGAGGTCGTAGGAGTAGCCCGCTCCCACGGTGCCGGTCACCTCGACCCACAGCGCCAAAGTAGAGTTCGTCTCTTCGTTCGCGAGGGCGTCGAGGACGACGTTGCGCGCCTCCTCGGTGAGCGTGAGTACGTCGAATGAGGTTGCCGAAGTCATGGAACCAGTCTACGGGTGATCGAGACCAATGGAACTAGTAAGTTTGGGAGGTGACATCAGTACCGCCCGACGCCCACGAGTGGGTCAGCTTCGAAGATGAGACCCACGAACGCACCTGGATGGTGGACGCGACGTTCATTGAGAGCAACTGGACCTGCATATTCGGCAATGGCTGCCAGGGGGTACTGACCGGGCCGACGCCCGAACTGGCACAGGGATGTTGCAGCTACGGGGCACACTTCACTGACGAGGAGGATCGCCAGCGAGTCGAACTCGCCGCCCTGCGACTGACCGAGGACCAGTGGCAGTTCAAGGCCAAGGGTAAGAAGGGCACTACCAAGGTCAACAAGAACGGCGAGGCCGTCACGCGGATGGTGAATGACGCCTGCATCTTCCTCAATCGGCCCGATTTTCACCGGGGTCCCGGTTGCGCGCTGCACGTCTTGGCAATTGACAACGAGGAGAGTTACATCCCCTTGAAGCCCGAGGTCTGCTGGCAGTTGCCCCTGCGCCGCGAAGACGTGACTCTGGCCAACGGCCACATCGTCACTCGCATCGCGCAGTGGGACCGTCCCGATTGGGGTTCGGGGGGCAGCGATTTCCACTGGTGGTGCACCGAAGACCCGGCGGCCTTCGTGGGGGCAACGCGGGTGGTTGACTCGATGTCAGAGGAACTCACCGCCATCATGGGCGACAGGGCGTATGAAAAACTACTGACGATGATCAACGACCGCGCCCGGCGCGGCACGCCCCTGGCTCATCCCGTCGTTCGACGACGGAATTAATTTTCCGCGGCGAGCGGATCCTCTTCGGTGTAAGTGGGGCGCGGGAGTGATCCGAGAATCTCGTCGTAACGGTCTTCTTCGACGAGACACCAAGCAGCGTGAACATCTTCGGGTGCCGCTCCGCATTCGACGCACGTCGTCGCTCGCGGACCGGTAGAACGCTTGAGTTCGCGAGCTTCAACAAACCGACGGTGGCGGCCCTTTTTCACGTCAACTCCTCACTGGCCGCGGTCCATAACTGGCGGCGGCCGAGACTCAGCACAACTGAGCCGCGCACTCATTGTACCAACTCCGTCGAAGTGCTGAACGTCTAGCATGGCGCCGTGAGTGAGTTCAATCCCGACGAAATGATCGCCCGTTTCCGCGAAAGGGCCGATGCCGTGCGTCGCCGGGGCCTGCCCCCCGTAGAGGGGCCCGACCGCCAGCGATTCCTTGAGGCGGCCACCGTTGATTTCCAGGACTTCGCCATGCTGGGCGACGCCACGGCCACTCTCGAGGACGGCATCTTGCGCCTGGCGATCGACCTGCGCCCGCGGCCGAGCGAATCCTGAGCGGCGCCCCGCTCTAGGACGAGACGAGGGTGCTCACGCGCACCTGGGCTTGGGAGAGTTTCGCGCCGGCCCGCTGCAGAAACGCGACCGCCCGGTCGCGCTTGGCGACTGATCCCAGCGCGACGTAGCACTCGTTGGCCCCGTCGCCGAGATCGGTGTACGCGGTCGACAGCAACGACGTCGTTTGAGCGTCGGGAGTGGGCAGCGCTGAATTGGCCTGCAGAGTCTCGAGGTCGAGCACCCCACACACGGTGCGCAGTTGCGCGCCGGTCGAGTGGACGTCGTTGAGGGCGCTGAGGACGTGACGCGCATCGAGAGTGAGTTGCGCGGAGTTTCGGGTGAGGTTGGCGTTCGCGGCCCAGTTCCTCAAGGCCGCACTCGGACTCTCCGATCCGCACGCCGCCAGGGCGAGCGAGGCCGCCACCAGCGACAGCGAAGTGGCGAAAAGACAGCCGCGACTCACGCCACGACCACGAGGTGCAGTTCGCGTCGACCCCGGCGCACCACCACGTAGCGGCCGTGCAGAGCGCTCTCGAGTCCGACGCGCGCGTCGGGTTCGAGGCGCACGTTGTTAACGTAGACCCCGCCCTGTTCGAGGAAGCGGCGAGCTTCGCCCTTGGACTTGGCGAGCGAGCACCGCACCACCAGATCGACGGCGTCAATACCCGCTTCGAATTCCGAGTGGCTAAAGGTCGACGACGGCGCGTCGGCCACGACCGTCAGCAGCGTCGCCTCGTCGAGCTGCGCAATGGAGGGCTGAAACAATGCCTCACCGGCGCGTTCGGCGCTCGTGGCCGCGTTCTCGCCGTGCACCAGAGCCACCACGGCATTGGCCAGCGCACGCTGGGCGCGCCGCTCCTGGGGCGCGGACCTCGTGGCCTCGTCGAGACCGTTGATCGTGTCGTGGTCGAGGAAGGTGAAGAAGCGTAGTAGCGCCGGCGTCGTGGCGTCGTCGGCGTTGAGCAGGAACTGGTGCATCTCAAAGGGCGACGTGAGTGACGCGTCCAGCCAGATGTTGGCGCCGGCCTCGGACTTGCCGAACTTCTGACCGTCCGCGCGCAGCAGCAGCGGCGACGTGAGGCCCGCCGCGGTGCGTCCGGTGGACTTGCGGATCAGTTCGGTCCCCATGGTGATGTTTCCCCACTGGTCCGAACCGCCCAATTGGAGCGTGCAGTCGTGGTCGACGTTCAGCCGCAAGAAGTCGTACGCCTGCAAGAGCATGTAGGAGAACTCGGTAAAGGACAAGCCCACGTCGTCGCGGTCGAGGCGGCTCTTGACTGAATCCTTGGCGACCATCTGATTCACCGTGAAGTGCTTGCCCACGTCGCGCAGGAATTCGGTGAGCGAAATGGTGGTGAGCCAGCTGGCGTTGTTGAGCAACAGCGCCCGCGACGCGCCGGCGGCGGGCGTGAAGTCGAGGAAACGCTCGAGCTGTTCGCGGATGCCCTCCACGTTGGCGTCGATCTGATCGAGAGTCAACAACGGACGTTCGACGGCCTTGAAACTGGGGTCGCCGATCATGCCGGTGCCGCCGCCCGCCAGGGCGATGGGCCGGTTGCCCGCCATTTGCAGTCGACGCAGATTGCACAACTGCAACAGGCTGCCCAGGTGCAGCGACGCGGCGGTGGGGTCGAAGCCAATGTACGCCGTGATGCCGCCCGCGCTCAATCGTTCCAGCAGGGTCTCGTCCGTCATTTGGTGCACGAGTCCCCGAAATACCCAGTCGTCGCGCAGTTGCATAGCGACCAGTCTACGAGGACCCCTAGATGACGGTGGTGCCCGCCGGGAAGTTGGTCTGCAGCCAGACCACGAAGTTCTGCCACAGCCCCGAGACTTCGGCTAGTCCAATCACGATGAGCAGCACTCCCCCGACGAGACCAATGACCTTGGCGTGGCGCCGCAACCATAGTGACGCGCCCGCCATCCATTCCGTCGCCAGGGCCGCGACCACGAACGGCAGTCCGAGTCCCAGGCAGTAGACGAAGGACAGCATCGAGCCGCGAACGGCCGATGCGCCCGATGAGGACGCGGCCAGTCCCTCGATTGCCCCGAGCGTCGGTCCGATGCAGGGCGTCCAGCCCACGGCAAAAAATACCCCGAGTAGTAGCGCGCCCAAGATCGAGGCCCGCGGCAGGAAGTGCACGCGCTTCTCACGCTGCAACAGCGCCGAAGGCCACCATCCCGCGAAGAAGAATCCGAGCGCAATCGTCATCACGCCAAAGACAATTTCGAGTGGTCGCTGATGCGCCTTCAGGGTGTCGCCGAACTGTCCAAAGAGTGCACCGGTGCCGACAAAGACCACGCAGATTCCCAGCACGAAGGCCAGCGACCCCACCAGGGCTCGACCGCGGCCCGAACGCGAGTCGAGACGCCCCGCCGATCCACCGAGGAACGCGAGATAGCCCGGCAGTAGGGGCAACACGCACGGCGACGCGAAGGACACGAGGCCGGCCGCGAAGGCGAGGGGGAACGCCGCGAGCAGCGACGCGGGCAACGTCGCCATCATCGCGATGCCCACCACCGCGCGACGAGGGTGTTGAGCTCCTCGTGGCGCGCCACGTTGGCTTCGCGCGAGGGCAAGGTGGCGACGACGACGCTCAGCCCCGGTCGATCGAGTCCCGCGGCGAGCGCCGCGCGAAGTTGAGCGGCGCTCGAAACCGTCTCGCCGTGGTGACCGAAGGCCGCCGCGACGCCGGCGAGGTCGTGGAGGCGCGGCGTGCCAAAGAGTGTCTCGAACTCTGACGCGGGTACCTCGCGGGCTTGAGCGAGGAACGAGAAGATACCTCCCCCGCCATTGTCACTGACCACCAGTACGGCGTTCGTGTTCGCGCCGGGTCCATCAACCAACGCCGACACGTCGTGCAGCATCGTGACGTCACCCACCAACCCGATGGCTCGAGAATTCTGGGCTACCCCGAGGAACGTCGAGACGACGCCGTCGATGCCGTTGGCCCCGCGATTGGAGTACACGGCACCCTGGCGAGCTTCGCTCCACCACTCGACGTCGCGCACGGGCATGGACGAACCCACCACGAGAGAGACCTGGTGCGAATTCGCCGTTTCAACGACGAGTCGCGCCACGAGGACCTCGTCGAGGACCTCGTCCCAGAGAGTGGCGAGGTGCTTGTGCACCATCGCGCTGGCGTCGCGCCAGAGGGCCACGTAGTCGGCGTCGCCCACGTGGGCGCGATTCGACGCATCGGGCAGGCCGGCAATTCGACGCGATACCACGGCGTCGGGGTCCGCGACCGGACCAGCGCACTCCAGGCCGATGACGTCGACGCCACTGGTCACGAGGCGCTGCGCGAGGAATTTCGACGCGGGGATGCCGCCGATTCGAATGACGACGTCCGGGACGAGATCGGACCAGATCTCGTCGTGACGCACCAGCGGGTCGGCGTAAGCGAGCGAACCCCGGGCGGTGGCGTCACCCACGACGACCCACTGCGCTTCGCGAGCGGCCGCGATGATCTCTGGCGACGCACCCGCTCCCACCACGCACAGCACGCGCTGATCGCGCACGTCAAGGTCCACCGCCGCGGCCGGCAATGACGACGTGTCGGCGCGGCCAGAAGCGGGTGGTAGTTCGAGGGGGTTCGCGAGCAAGGGCTCGACGAAGGCCGCATTGAGGTGCACCGGACCCACGAGCCCGGCGTCACCATTCGCGGCGCGCCAGAGGCGTTGCGCGAGCGGGCGCCACGAGGTTGCCGCGTCGAAGCGCGCCACACCGGGTTCCTCGTAGAGTCGCACCTTCGAGCCGTAGAGGTGTTGCTGGTCGATGGTCTGGGCCGCACCGACGCCGTGCAATTCCGGCGGTCGATCGGCGGTGAGCACCATGAGGGGCACGTGCGCCAGATCGGCTTCGGCCACCGCGGCGTGCAGTTCCGCGGCCGCGGTACCGCTCGTGACGACAATGGCGACGGGACGACGAGAGGCGAGAGCGCGACCCACCGCAAAGAAGGCCGCGCTGCGCTCGTCAATTCGCACGTGCAGCGCCACCTCGGGGCGGCGTGAAAAGGCGAGGGCCAAAGGTGTCGACCTCGATCCCGGACACACCACCACGTCGCCCAAACCCAGAAGTGACCATTCGTCGACCAAGGTGGCGACGAACGTCGCCTGCGCGACGCTCGCGGTCGGTACGCTCTGTTGCAATGCCACTCCTCACACTGGACCGACGCGGGTCGGGTCCGCCACTCGCGTGGCTCCACGGCTTCACCCAGACTCGGGCGTCGGCTCGTCAGTTCCGTACCATTCTGGCAGGTCATCACGAGGTCTTGACCCTGGACCTGCCCGGACACGGCGACGCGGCCACAATTCGTGGGTCGTTGCCCGAGATCGCGCGTCTCGTGCTCGATGTTCTCCCGAATGAGCCGATAATTCTTGGGGGCTACTCCTTCGGTGCGCGCGTGGCTCTGCACGCGGCCCTCGCCGACCCGGCCCGCGTGGCGGCGCTGGTTGTTCTGAGCGCTTCGCGAGGCATCCTCGAGACCGGCCGGCGCGCTCAGCGACGAATTCGCGACGAGACGCTGGCGGCACACCTGGAGGAAGTGGGGACTGAAGTGTTTCTTAGCGAGTGGCTTTCGCAGCCCCTCTTCTCAACGCTCGGCCCGCACGCCGAGAACGACACGCGCAGTTTCGACGCGGCCGGACTGGCCACGAGTCTTCGCGGTGCCGGTACCGGCACCCAGGAGTGGCTGGGTGAGCGCCTCGCAACTCTCGACGTGGCCACCCTCGCCCTCGCCGGCGAGCTCGACACCAAGTTCGTCGGTGAAGCTCGCACCATCGCCGACACGATGCCGCACGCCACGTTCATCACTATTCCCGGTGCGGGCCACGCCGCACACCTCGAGCAGCCCGAGCTCGTGGCTCGAGCGATTGAGAGCTTTCTCGCCTAACGAGTGACGAACATGACGACCGCGGTGGTCGCACCCACCGTCCACTGCGCGTACGAGGACTGCTTAAGAAGTGGCAGCAAGTCGCGACCAGCCTTGGGCGAGAACGCCAGGACCAGCGCGGGGACGTACATGACGAACGCCACCGCACCGACGAGACTCTCTCCGCCGAAAGCTGCGCCGAGTACCGTGCCCGCCACCCACACCGCGTAGAGCCACGACCCCTGTCGTCGACCCAGCCGCGCGGCCAGCGTCTTCTTGCCCGCGACCCGATCGCCGTCAACGTCGCGCAAATTATTGGCCTCGAGAAGCGCGCACGCCATCGAGCCGGTCGCGAGCCCCCACCACCACGCACCCGGTGGGATGTGACCGTGCTGCGCGAAGGCCGTTCCCACCGTGGCGACGAAGCCGAAGTAGACCATCACAAATATCTCACCCAGGCCGAAATAGCCGTAAGGCTTGGGCCCGCCGGTGTAAAACCATCCGGCCGCCACGGCACTCATGCCCAGGGGAATGAAGATCCACGAAGAACGGATGCTCAAGAACAACCCCGCCACGGCCGCCACGGCGAAGAAGACGAATGCCATGCGTTTGACCGCCGAGGCCGGTACTAACTTCGAGGCGGTCAATCGAAACGGCCCGACGCGCACTTGATCGGTGCCGCGCACCCCGTCGGAATAGTCATTGGCATAGTTCGTCCCGATCTGCAGGGCGAGGGCGATGATGAGGCACAGCACCGTATTTGTCACGTTGTAGGGGCGCGGACGCGACAGCGACGCACCAATCACCACCGGAACCGCGGCGGCGGGCAAGGTGCGCACACGCGCGGCGAGCACCCAACGTTCTACAGAGCCGGGACTACTCATGGACGCTTCGGGAATCGCGAAAAATCGGGCTTGCGATGCTCGACGAATGCGTTGCGACCTTCCTGGCCCTCTTCGGACATGTAGAACAGCATCGTCGCGTCGCCGGCCAATTGCTGCACACCCGCGAGGCCGTCCTCGGCGGCGTTAAAGCCAGCCTTGAGCATTCGCAGGGCCATGGGTGAGAGGGTCAAGATCTGTCGGCACCACGCGACCGTCTCAGCCTCGAGATCGTCGAGGGGCACCACCGCGTTGACCAGTCCCCAGTCGAGCGCCTGGGTCGCGTCGTATTGGCGGCAGAGGAACCACACTTCTTTGGCGCGCTTGAGTCCAATGGTGTTGGCCAGCAGCGACGAACCATAACCGCCGTCAAAGGACCCGACCCGCGGTCCCGTCTGACCNNCCGCCGCCAATCGCGTAGCCGGCGATTTGGGCAATGACGGGCTTGGGCAGGCGTCGAATTTGAATCTGCAGGTCTAACACATTGAGCCGACCCACCCCGCGACGCGCCACGTCGTCGTCACCCATGTAACCGTCGTCACCACGAATCTTCTGATCGCCCCCGGAACAGAAGGCGTCGCCCCCTGCGCCGGTCAGGATGATGGCGCCCACTTCGATATCGTCACGAGCACGCTCGAAGGCGTCGGAGAGCTCGAAGAGGGTCTGGGGGCGAAAAGCGTTGCGCCGTTCGGGGCGATTAATCGTGAGGCGAGAAATCCCCTCGGCCACCTCATAGATAATGTCCTCGTAGTCACCGAGGGTCTCCCACGCCGGCTGCGCCACGCTGCGAAAGTCATCCACGGGATCGTGGGGGGAACCAGAAATCACCGTCGTCACCATGCTCACACGCTACCGCCCGTGCCCGAGTGACTTCTCGACACCGCGGCCACCTCAGGCGACATAAGGTTCCTTGGTGGCATCGCTGCTCGCCCTTGATTTTCCGCTCGGACCCGACCTCGAAGAGGCGCTGCGTCGTTGCGTCGACGGGTCGCAGGCCTTTTGTGTTCTCGACCAGCGCGTGTCAGCGTCACGGCGCGCGAGCGAGTTGCGCGCTCTCGGGGCCACCCACCTGGGCGACGCCTCGGGAACGTCTACCCTCGAAACGGGCTCTGAGGTGGCTGACGAGATAGGCCTCGTAATGTTGACGTCAGGCTCGAGCGGGACGCCCAAGGCCGTCGAACTGGACTGGGCCGCGCTCCGCGCCAGTGCGGCGATTACCCAGGAAACCCTGCGTGGCGTGTCGACTCCCGTCTGGTATCCGTGCTTACCAGCGAATCACATTGGTGGTCTGGCGGTGGTGCTGCGCGCGATTCTGAGTGACGCGCGGCTCCTGTGGGGCGATCCCCAGGATCTTTCGAGCGCGGCACCACGCGGGGCCACCCACATCGCCATCGTTCGCGCGCAGCTCTTTCACCACGACGTCAGTGGATTTGACGCAGTGCTGCTCGGCGGCGCGCGTGCGCCCGGCGGTCTCGCGGACAACGTCATTGCCACCTGGGGCATGACCGAAACCGGCTCGGGCGTCATCTATAACGGTCGCCCCCTGCGAGGTGTTGAGGTGGCCGCGGTCAACGGTGAGATCTGTGTCAAGACCCCGACGCTCTTTCGCTCGTATCGACACGCGCCGCGACCTCGAGTCGTGGGCCCCGACGGTACCGACGACTGGTTCCCCACCGGCGACGCCGGTGAAGTGAACGACGGCGTCGTGCGAGTGCGTGGGCGGGTGGGCTACGTGATCAATACGGGAGGCGAGAAAGTGTGGCCCGACGACCTCGAAGCGGTACTGGCCTCGGTGACGGGCGTGCACGATGTCGCGGTGTCCTCACTGGAGGACGATCAGTGGGGGGAACGAATTATCGCCCTTGTGGTCGCTGATGACGCCAACATTGATCAGCAGCTTCGCGACGCCGCGGATGAGCGTATTGGACCCTGGGCGAAACCCAAGGAAATTCGCTACGTGGCGGCGATTCCGCGCACCGCGAACGGTAAAATCCGTCGTGACGCGTTGACCCAGACCTGGTAGGTCCCGCGCTTAGTGCACGAGAGTGCTGCCGCGGCGGGCCAGGGAGTCAATCGTCACGGCCGCCAGCAACACCAATGCCGTCGCAATGTACTGCTGCGGTGCGCCGAGTTGAATGAGGGCCATGCCGTTGTAGATCGTGGCGATGACGAAACCACCGATGAGGGCGTGAACCATCTTGCCTCGCCCACCGAACAGGCTCGTCCCGCCGATGACCGCCGCGGCCACGGCGTACAGCACCAAGGTGCCGCCGTTGATCCCGTCGGAGATGCCGTTCAAATTCGACACGTAGACCAACCCCGCGATGCCCGAAATGAGTCCGGTCATCATGAAGGCCATGAGGCGATAGCGGTTGACCGCGATACCCGCACGTCGGGCCGCTTCCGCGTTGCCACCAATGGCGTAGATGTAACGACCCGGCTTGGTCTTGTTCATGATGAAGGTGCATCCGCCCAGCACCACGCCGACGATCAGGATCGCGAAGGGCATGCCTCGAATCGACGTGAACTTTCCTCCTCGGTCGGTATTGAAGATGAGGATCAGCAGTCCGCCGGCGATCACGAGACCACCAATGCGAATCGACATCAACAGCGCCGGCACCGACTCGAGTTTGCGGGCCGCTCGACTCGAATTGCGGCGAATCAGTGAGAACGAAAGTAACGCCACGGTGCCCACCACCAGGATGATGGTGAACAGCGGTGTCAGGTCGCCGTAGACGATGTTGTAGAGGTCGGGCTGGGTAATGGAAATCGAGCCACCGGTGCCTTGGCTGTCCACAACCCACAAGAGGAGTCCCTCCAGCCCCAACTGTCCAGCCAGCGTCACGATAAAGGAAGGCAACCGCAGTCCGATGACCAGCATTCCCCAGAGTGCTCCAAAGAATGTGCTGGCGGCCAGTCCGGCCACGATGGCGAGGTACCAGGGCCAGTGGAACTGCTGGTCCACCAAGATGGTGGCGAGGCCGCCGCCCAGGCCCGCGTTGTATCCGGCCGACAGATCAATCTCACCGAGCAGGAGCAGCCACACTTCGGCGATACCCAGCAGAATGAAGATGGTTGCCTGAATCATCAAATTGGTGAGGTTGCCCACCGATAGGAATGACGAGCTGCGAACTTGAAAATAAATACAGAGAATGACGAGACCGATAACAATCGGGATCATTCCGCTGTCGCCTCGACGGAAACGGGTAATCATGAGACGCAAGACGCCTGCGTTAGTGGACTGGGCTACCCCAGCGTCGGACGGAGTCTCGGTGGACACTTGTCAGAACCTTTCAGTTCGAAGAGGCGAGCGACGAGGGCACACGATCGGACTTGCCCGTCGTGATCATTTCCACTGCGCTGTTGCGATCGTAGTTGGCAATCGGGCCGTGGTGCACGAGAGTGCCCAAGTACATGACCGCGATGCGGTCAGCCACCGAGAATACGTCGTTGAGGTTGTGAGAAATCAAGAGCACGGCAATACCCTTGCTCGAGAGGGTGCGAATTAATTCGAGAACCTGGGCAGTTTGAGTAACACCCAGCGCCGCGGTCGGTTCGTCGAGAATGACCAGTTTGGATTCGCGCATCACCGCGCGGGCGACGGCCACCGCTTGGCGCTGGCCGCCCGAGAGGGATCCGACCACCTGACGCACTGACTTGACCGAGGTCACCGCGAGATCCTTCAACGTCTGGGTGGTGGCCAGTTCCATTGTAATCTCGTCGAGAAGTCCGGCCCGGGTACTCTCGCGCCCGAGGTACATATTCTGGACGACGTCGAGGTTGTCACAGAGCGCGAGGTCCTGGTAGACGGTCGCGATGCCAAGGTGCGACGCATCACGCGGCGTATGCACCTGTACTCCTTGACCCTGCCAGTACATGGTTCCACTGGTCGGGGCCCAGATGCCGGAGATTGTCTTGATCAGAGTTGATTTCCCGGCACCGTTGTCACCAATGAGTGCGGTGACCTGTCCCGCGGGAATGTCGAGATCGACGTGCCGCAGAGCCTGCACGGCACCAAAACTCTTGGTGATGTCGCGCAGGCTCAGCAGGGACGACGCTGAAGACTCCACCCCCGAGCCAACTGGCTCAGATTGTCCGGTGGCGGACGAAGTGAGGGAGCTGTTCTCGGGGGTGGTGTCCATCAGCAGTGACTACTTGATGCCGTAAGTGCTGCAGTCAGTCTTGTACGAGGGCTCGGTCTGACCGTGAACCTTCGGCTTGGCGCCGGTGCACAGTTGCGAGGCCTTGATGACCTTGTCGTGAATGACAGTCTTCTCAACGTTCGAAGCAGTCACCCAGGTGGGGGTCAATAGGACTGAAGCAACGTGCTTCAGGTTCTTGATCATCGCAGCCGAGTCCGGCGTGGTGCCGTTGACGAGGCCCGTCGGCGGCTTGACGCCCGCGCGCAGGTAGATCGCCAAGGCAGCGGCGGCCTGAGCCTCTAACCAGATGGGCTTGTAGACGGTGCCACACTGGTAGCCCGAGATCACGTTCTGGAAACCAGTCAACGTGGCGTCCTGACCCGTGAAGGGGAACGTCTTGGGCTTCAGTCCCTGGCTCTGCAGGTACGCAATGATCGGAGCGGCGTTCTCGTCGTTCGGCGTCAACACGGCGTTGATCTTGGAGTTAGCGGAGTACGCACCCTTGAAGTCAACCAGTGCAACATCCGGAGTCCACGTACCGGTACCTTCCTTGACCAGCGTGTACTTGGTCTTGGCCAACACCGCGTTGTAGCCCTGAGCGAACAACGTGGCGTTGTTGTCAGTCGGCGCACCACGCATGACGTAGACGGTCGGGCTGGCGAGCTTCCAAGTTGACACACAACTCGTGAGGCCAGTACCAATCAATGAACCAACGGTGACGTTGTTGAAGCTCACGTAGTAGCTACGCGCTCCACCCAAGGTCAGGCGGTCGTAGTCGACAACCTTTACGCCACGAGCCAACGCGTACGACTCAATGATCGCACCAGTGGTCGAGTCCAACGGGTCAAGCAGGAGCACCTTGGCGCCCTTGGTGATGTCCGCCTGAGCGTCGGCCAGCTGTGTGGTGTCGCTGCCCTGAGCGTTCTGGATGATGTACTGCTTTGAAGTCAGTCCCGCCGCAGCCAAAGCCTGCTTCAGGTACGGTGCGTCGAACTCGGTGTAGCGCGTCGACGACACGGTGTCCGGCAGGATCACGGCGATTGAGCCGGAACCCTTGGCAACAATGCTCTTGAGGTACTTCATGGTACTAAAGCTCGTGTTGAACGTCTTGTCCGACACGGTAGGCGTGCTCGCACTACTCACGGCGGGCAACATGGCGGCAGCAACGCTGCCGACCAGGGTGACCGACGCAAGAATCCTTGCAGTCTTGAAATTCATCTCCCCAACTCTTTTCTGACGCCCGGGGGCGTCTCTCGGTTTTGCGATACATCAAAAACCGTCACGCTCCCGCGTTACGGCAAGGCGAACATAACACCAAAAGAACCAATGTGAACGCATTGTTTCACCCGATTGTCACTTGTATCGTTTCAATATTGACGACTCGTCATTTTGAAATGGACTCCGAAGTCCGTGGGACTCAGTCAGGTTTCAGAATTTCACGTGTTGAGGCCGGTGATGGTGCCGAGCAGGCTTTCGACCGTGTATTCCGAGGTCAGCGAGTCCTTCACCACTTTGCCCAAGCGCATCACGATGATGCGGTCGGTCACTTCGAGCACGTGCGGCAGCGTGTGCGAAATGAACAAAACACATAATCCTTGGTCGCGCGCAGCGCGAATGACCTTTAGCACTTCTAGTGACTGACGGGCCCCGAGGTGGTTCGTTGGCTCGTCGAGAATGATCACGTGCTTGGCCCACATCGCGGCCCGCCCGATGGCCACGGCCTGACGCTGACCACCCGACAATTGCGACACGGTGCGCTTGGAGAGCGGTACGGTAATGCCGACCTTCTCCAGTTCCTCGAGAGCCTGGCGCTCCATCGACTTCTGGTCCAGAAATCCAAACTTGCCGAGCGGCCCGTTCCTCGTCAATTCGCGGCCCAGGAAGATGTTCGATCCAATTGTCAGGTCCGGTGCGAGGCCCGAGTCTTGGTAGAGAGTCTCAATACCCGCGGCCATCGAGTCGTGGGGCGACTTCCAGTGACGTTGGATGCCGTCAACGAACAACTCACCCGAGTCGGCATTGTGGACACCGGAGATGGTCTTAATCAACGATGATTTCCCCGCACCGTTGTCGCCCACCAAACCAATCACTTCTCCGGCGTAGGCCTTGAAACTCACGTCGGTGAGTGCCTTGACCGATCCGTAGGACTTGTTGATGTTGCGCAACTCGAGAATCGGTTCTCTTTCGGTGCTCACGTCCGCTTCCTCGCTCCCGAACCCAGTGACTGCAGGACGGCGGCCAGTGCAATGAAGGCCGCCACGACGACTTCATTCCACGTCGTGGCCACGTTGATGAACGTCAGACCGTCGTGGACGACCGTCAAGATTGCGACACCCAGGATGATGCCGGAGAATCGACCCACGCCGCCGGTGAGGCTCACGCCACCAATGACCACGGCGGCGATGGCTTCGAGCTCGAGGCCTATGCCGTTTTGGGGAGCGCCGCCACTCGACTGAAAATACCAAATCATGCCGTTGAGGCCCGCCAGGACCCCCGAAAGGACGTAGACCGACGCCACGTGGAGGTTGACGTTGATACCCGCGGCTCTTGCGGCGAAGGGATTTGATCCGATGGCGAAGTTGTAGCGACCGTAGCGCGTGAAGTGCAACACGATTCCCGAAATGGCCGTGATGACGAGCACGATCACTGACAGCCAGGTGAAGACCCAAAACCCCGTGGCGCTCCATACTGCGGCGCCAGGGTCGTAGCCCACCGTGCCGCCCTTGGAAAACACCAGCGCTAATCCCTCGCCCATGCTCAGTGTGACGAGCGTGGCGACGAAGGGCACGAGGCGAGCCTTCGTGATGAGCAACGCGTTAATCAGTCCCACCAGGGCCCCCACGCCCGCGCAGGCGATGGTACCCACGAGCAACGAGCCGAACTCGCCGAAGTGGTGGTTTTCGAGAAATTGCATCGCGTAGGCACCGATGACGCCCGAGAACGCAATAGTCGATCCCACCGACAGGTCGATACCGCCGGAGGTGATGACGTACATTTCGGCCACCGCAATGAGGATGGCCGTCGAGAAGTCGACGATCAGATTTCCGAACTCGCTGGTTCCGAAGAATCGGGCGTTCTGGAAATCAAAAAAACACATGACGGCAACCAGGACCAAGAAGAGAATGGCCTGCTGACTGGTAGCAAAGGCCGCTAGCCGCCTCAGTTGTGAAAGCGGCGGTGCATCGTCGCTGGGTGCTACGGGTGTCTCAACAGTGGACACGGCACTTCCTTAGGACGAGCATCACGGTGTCGATGCACTTACCAATGAAAATACAGCAAGAACGAGACAGACCCCCGGACGCCGGTCCCAGCGCGTCCGGGGGTCTGGTCAGTGCGTGACTAGGCCGTCTTGTAGACGTAGGTGCTGCACAGCTTCGCGCAGTTCGCCGGCGTCAAGACAATGTTGGCCAGAGTCAGCAGCTTGGTGATCTTGCCCTTGCCGGTCAGCTTCGCGTACACCGCGTCGATGGCATCCTTACCCTCGAGGGCGGGCTGCTGGGAAATGATCGCGGAGATCTTGCCAGCCTTCATGCTCTTGATGGTGGTCGAATAGGCGTCGTAGCCCACCACCTTGATGTTCTTGCCCGCGGAACCGGCGGTGAGGATTGCCTGAGCGGCACCCTCAAGGTCAGTACCGTCAATAGCGAAGATGCCCGACACCTTGTTAGCGGCGAGGTCCTGCTTGAAACCCGAGGTGGCAACCGCGGGCTGCGAGTTCGAGACAATCGGCTGCAGCGCCTTGATGTTCGGGTACTTGGCCTTGACTTCGGCGGCGAAGCCCTTCAAACGAGCGGCGTCGGTCGAAGTGGTGATGGAGCTCACACCAATAGCTACGACACACTTTGAAGCCGAGGTGCAGTTCTTGGCGTAACCAATGGCTGCGGCCAGCGCGTCAGCAGCGGCCTGCCCACCCTGCGAGTTGTTACCCGTCACCCATGAGGTGATGTTGCCCTGGTTGGCGTCGCCGGAGTCGACGTTGAAGACCGGAATCTTCTTGGAGATGTACTGAGCAACCAGCGGCTGAAGAGCCTTGGTGTCAGTAGGAGCCAAGACCAGTGCGTTCGGCTTCGTGGCGAGCAGGGTCCGCACAATCGGAATCTGCGTGGCTGATGAGTAGACGCTGGGGTTACCCTGGAATTCCAAGGTGATTCCAAACTTCGACGCCTCCGCCTCCGCGCCTTTCTTCATGGACAAGAAAAATGGGTCCGACGCAGCACCGACGACGTAGGCAACCGTGTACTTCTTGGACGCTGCGCTGGCCACCGAAGCGGATCCCCCAACGAACGTGAAAACTGACGCAGCCAGAGTCGAGGCAACAGCCGCACCCTGAACAAGTCGCATTGAACGTGAATTCATTTTATTGCTTCCCCCTTTGCCCGAACCATGAGACCATCTCACGGAGTGTTGGACAACGTTGTCTCACATTAGCGATGGCGGCAATACGTGTCAAACACTTGTCACAAAAATTTTTGATTCTCGAAACCACTCATCGTCGCTACCAAGCATCAAATACTTGATCCTTGGGTAAACCCTGATTAGCGCGAGTCGCCGCGAGCGCTCAGTGGGATCTCACCGGAACCACGAGAGATGAACGATGTCTCGACTATCTTCTTTGTTGATGGACTATCGTCGCCGTCAAGGCGTGCGAAGAGAAGTGTCGCCGCCGTACGGGCGATTGATATCGGGTCCTGTGCGACCACGGTCACCGCCGGTTCGAGCAAATCGGCGAGCAAGAAATCATCGAAACCAACGATCGCGATGCGCTGTTGCAAACCGCGCTCTCGGATGGCGCGCACCGCTCCAATGGTCAACAAGTTCTGTCCGGCGAAGAACGCGGAGGGAGGATCTTGCGCGTCGAGAAGTTGACCAGCTACGACTTGCGCGGACTCGATGGTGCGCAGATCGCGCGCGACCAAGGTGTTCTCGAGCACCAGTCCCGCGCTCGCCAATGCCTCGCAGTAGCCCTGGTAACGCTCCTCGGCGGTATAGATCGTCGTGAGGTCACCGAGGAAGGCAATGCGTCGATGTCCGTATCTCATCAAGTGTTTTACGGCGTGCGAGGACCCCACACGCGAATTGGACAAGACGACGTCGGCGTCGAGGAGGTGCGGCGGGCGGTCGACGAAGACGAAGGGCACGCCCGCCATCTGCTCTTGGCGCAGATACTGGTGGTCGTGGCTGGCGGGTGCGATGATGACGCCGTCGACTCGATGGCGCGACATCGACGATGTCAACTCGTGTTCGCGTTGAGGGTCTTCATCGAAGCTGCCGCCGAGGACCGACACACCGCGCGCGATGGCCATTTCCTCCACGGCGCGGTAGATGGTTGCAGAAAAGGGGTTGGAGAGGTCCTCGAGTAATACACCAATCGTCGACGAGCGACCGTCGCGACGGCGCAACGCGCTCGCACCGAAGTTCGGCTGATAGTGAAGTTGACTGGCGGCGCGCCTGACGCGTTCGACCAACTCAGGGTTGACCGTTGGTTCATTGTTAATGACGCGCGAGACCGTTTTGAGACTGACCCTCGCCAGAGCCGCCACGTCCTTCATGGTCGCGCGATACCCCGGGGTGCGACCCGGCACTACGTCGATCATCAGCAATCCCCCTCGTGCACACTCCCCCGCGAAGAGCATCCCTCAGATGGTAGTGAGATAACGTTGTCTTGACAAGACACAACAGCCAGTATCTCAAGGCAACGGTAAGGATTCTTCTTCCGTTCACATGTCGGTGCGAAGAAAGGTGTCCCAAGTTGACGTCACACCCGATAGCGGTCCTGGGCGAGAATCTGGTCGATCTCCTAGTTTCTCCCGACGCTTCGGTGAATGCCGTGATCGGCGGGGGGCCCCTCAATGTGGCGCGCACCATCGGACGACTGGGCGGCGACGCCCACTTCGTCTCGGGAGTCTCCGCGGACGCGTTCGGCGCGTTCGTTCGCGAGGCGCTCGAGGACAGCGCGGTGCATCTTCTCCTGCCCCGCGCCCTCAACCAGGCCACCACTCTGGCGATCGTCGAACTCAACCCCGAGGGCCCGCGATATCACTTCCACCTCAGCGACACCGCGGCTTTCACCATCGACGCCCACGAGACGACCGCGGCGCTGGCGGCGATGCCAGATCTCTCGGCCATCTACTTTGGAACGCTCGGCCTGCTCGTGGAGCCCATGGCGTCGTTGGGCGAGGCACTGGTCATGAGTGCGTTGGCCCACACAATTGTCGTCATTGACCCGAACTGTCGCCCCAGCGCGGTGCGTGACCACGACGAGTACCGCGCTCGCGTTGCGCGTCTGAGTTCACGCGCCGACGTCGTCAAAGTTTCGAGCGAAGACCTCGACTACTTGCACCCGGAACTCTCGGTCATGGATGGTGCCCGCGAGATACTGAGCCACGGTGCGGCCTGCGTCATCGTCACTGACGGGCCCGCTCCCGTGACCGCCCTGACCGCGGATATCCAAGTCTGCGTCGCGGTCGCGCCCACCGAGGTCGTCGACACCGTCGGGGCCGGTGACGCACTGGTGGGCGGATTCCTCACCTGGTGGACCGGCCACGATCTCACCCGTCGTGAGCTCAATGACGAATCCACACTCGAGGCCGCGATCACTGCGGCCATTGCGATATCGCGCATCACCTGCCAGCGCTCCGGCGCGCAGCCGCCTCGCCGCGACGAAGTGCTCGAGTTAGAAGGTTGGCGCTGGCTCTAAGGTCGCGATGACCTTCTCCATCGTCTCCATGATGCTCACCGTCTCATCGAGCGGCATCACCGAACTCTCAGCCAATCCCGCCTCGAGGCAGCGGGCCACCTCGATGGCCTGAAACCGCAGTCCTCGCGGCGCCACTTCGAAGTCATAATTCCTGACCTCGCCGGCCCGAGTGATGAGGCGAAAGGTCGTGGGGGCGTAAAAGTCGCCGTCGATTTCGACGCGCGCCAACGTACCCGTCACGCACGCTCTCGTCGCACTGCTTGCCGCCGAAGTGCACGTCAACAATGCCTGAGCACCCGAGTCGTAACCAAAGATCATCGACGCCTGCCCGTCTACGCCGCTGAAGGCGGGGTCGACCATCGTCACCATACGCGAGGGTGGGCCGAGCAACATCGAAGCGAATGAGACGGGGTAGACCCCGAGGTCGAGCATCGCGCTGCCTCCGAGTTCGGGCGCGAACAGACGAAAGTTTGGATCGGGCGCGAACCATTTGCCGTGGTCGGCTTCGACCATCACCAGCTCGCCGAGGACGCCACGCGCGATGAGGTCGCGCAGCGCCACTACGTGGGGCAAGAAGCGTGTCCACATCGCTTCCATCATGAAGAGATTCTTTTCGCGCGCCAAGGCCACCAAGTCGCGCGCTTCTCGGCTCGTCATGGTGAAGGCCTTTTCCACCAGCACCGGCTTGCCGTGGTTGAGCGCGAGCGACGCGTTCTCAAAGTGCATGGGGTGAGGGGTGCCCACGTACACGGCGTCGACCTCGGGGTCCGACACCAGCTTCTCATAAGAGTCGAAGCACCGCGCCCCATTGAATTCGTCACCGAAGGCGTCGGCGCTGGCCTGGCTGCGCGAGCCCACCGCCACCAACTCGCCCTCGTCGATCAATTGAAGATCGCGCGCGAACGTCGAGGCAATCTTGCCCGTGCCAATAATGCCCCATCGCACTGGTTTGGTCATAATCCCACTTCCTCAAAACCCTCTGACATCGTAGTCAGTTGCCCGTCGCGTGCACGTCGTGGCGGCGGACAAACCCTAAGGTATTTCTTGCATGCCTCTTCTTCGTGACTGCGTCAACGACCTCGCATCGTCGTACTTGGTGTCTCACGCCCGCAACCCCGTGGACTGGTGGACGTGGGGCGAAGACGCGCTGGGCGAGGCGATTCGCCGTGACTGTCCCATCTTCTTGTCCGTTGGCTACGCCGCGTGCCACTGGTGTCACGTGATGGCACACGAGTCGTTCGAAGATCCGGCACTCGCGGCGATCCTCAACGAGAACTTCGTCGCCATCAAGGTGGACCGCGAGGAGCGCCCCGACCTCGACCAGCTCTACATGGCGGCCACGCAACTCATCAGCGGCCACGGTGGGTGGCCGATGTCGGTGTTCTTGATGCCCGACGGGCGCCCCTTCACCGCGGGCACCTACTACCCGCCCGCCGACCGTTACGGTCAGGTCGGTTTTGGCACGTTGCTCGAGGCGGTGAACAGTGCGTGGCGCACTCGCCGCGGTGACGTCGAGAACCAGGCCCGGTCGCTGCAGCACTCCCTGTCGCGAGAGATTGCCTTCGTCGAACACCTGACGCCACGAACCATTCCCCTCGACCTCGCGGCAATTCGCGCCGCGCTCGCTACGGAGATCTCCGACGCGACCGACGCCGACGGCGGATCATCCGCGCCGCGGTTCCCACGTCCCAGTTACGTTGACGCGCTCCTCGCCCACGGCGACGATACGTCGCGCGCCGCGGCGTTGCGCATCTTGAGGGCGATGTCGCGCCGCGGTCTCTTTGACCACCTGGGTGGCGGCTTCGCGCGCTACAGCGTGGACGCGAAGTGGCACGTCCCGCACTTCGAAAAGATGCTCAGTGACCAAGCGCTGCTGGCGCGCTCGTATTTTGACGCCGCACGTACGGGCGGCGACTTCGTCATTTTCGCCGACGTGGCGCGCCGCACCCTCGCTTTCGTGCACGCGGAGTTGAGCGTCACTCACGGCTACGCCGCATCACTCGACGCGGACGCCGCCGGCGTGGAGGGGTCGCACATCACGTGGACGCCCGATGAAGTGACCGACGTCCTCCAAGGGGTCGGCCTCGCCGATGCGGCGAGCGACGTCATGGATTATCTGAGCATTCGCTCGCCCGGTGACCTGGCAGGTCGTAGTGTCCCGCGCCTCGCGCACGACGCGCACTTCACCCCGCCGCCAGAGTTGGTCCCAGCCCTCGACGCACTGCTCGTGGCCCGGCGCCATCGAGCCCAACCCTCACGCGACGACAAGGTCATCCTCGAATGGAACGCCATGCTCGTGGCCGCCCTCTTCGCCTCGCGCGACCCCGCGATGATCGCCGAAGCGACCGCGCTCGTGACCCGTCTCGAATCCAGTCACTTCGCGCGGGGCCACTGGTGGCGCACCGAGAGCCTGCGTGATTTCGCGACGGCCGCTGACGTCGCGTGGCTGGTGGACGTCTACGTCGACGCGTTCGAGGCGGGCGGTGAGGACATCTGGCTCACGAAGGCCTACGACGTCGCTAGCTACCTCGTGGAGCACTTCTGGGATGGCCCGGTGCCCAGCGAGCGTTCGCCCCATGACGGGCTCGGCGTCTTTTCGACGTCGGACCAGTGTGTCGACCTTTTCACCCGCCCCAAGGAGATCTTCGACGGCGCGACGCCCTCGAGCCACGCTCTCGCCACGCGGGCTCTCGCGCGACTGGCCCTGTGCCGCGGCGACCAGAACCTGATGGCGATTGCCGAGCGCCTGGTGGCTCTGGGGGCCGAACTGATTGCCACTCACCCGCGCGCCGTTCCCGACCTGGTGGAGGCGGCCTCTTTCGTGACGGGCGTCGAAGTAGTCATTCCGGGTGAATCCAACGTCCTCAGCGACCACGTACGATCGTTACCTATGTTGCGCGGCGTCTTGATCACTGGTTCGGGCTCGTCGCCCCTGCTCGTTGATCGCCGGGAGGGCTTGGCCTACGTCTGTCACTCCGGCTCGTGCCAGCGCCCCGTGTCCACCGTCACCGAGCTGGCCAACCTGCTCCAAGGGTCGTTCTCGTAATGGCGTGGCGGCGTCGAGATCCGGCGGCGCGGGCAATCAAGCGCCTCGTCGAGCGCACCCCGCAGAGCCACGTCGTCGACCTGACCCCCGGCAGCACGGTTAACGGACTGGTTCTCGGTTCGACCAATGAGACCACGACCGTGATCGATCTGGCGTCGCACACGATTGTGCGCTGGCGAATTCCCTGGCCGGTGGACTTCGTCACCGACCTGGCGGCCTTCGACGTCGTCGAGGGCGTGCTCGGTGACGACATTGAACGCAACGATTTGGCCCAACCCGAGGCGGTGACCCTGGCGGACCTGCCACGTCGCCTCGGCAACTACTCCGGTCGTCGGGTCAAGAAGTGGCTCGAACAACTCGCTAGCCCCGCCGATGGTCCGCTCTTTGGCTTTCGCGGGCCGAGTGCGCCCTACTGGGAGTTCCGCGGCGAGCGACCCAGCGTCGCCCTGATCGCCGCTGATCGTGGTCCCCAGCTCATGCGCCGCACCGATGACGGATCGACCTGGGTGCGCTTTGGCTGGTACGGCGACGACATTTGGCTCTTGTGCGAGGACAATCACGCAATCCGCACCATTGAGGCCACGCGACGCACGTCGCTGTCGGGCAAGGACTTGGCCACGTCGCTCGGTTTTCGCCCCACCTACATCTTGACGACGCTCTCACAGCCCATCGACGGGCACTGCTACAAGAGCTGCACGGGGTTGTTGCCGCGCGGTTAGCGCGGCGAGAAAACTACTTGAGCAACTTGCCCGAAGCGAGCGCCTCGGCCATCGCCCAGCCAAAGACCACCAGTCGCTGACCCTTTTCGGCGTCGACGGCCTCGAAGAACGTTTCGGCTCCCTCGGGGATCGCGCCCTTGGAGGCCACGTAGTCGAGCCCGCCCACTGAGCCGGCGGGAATCGTCATGATGAACGTCTTGTCGTCAATGGCCTTTTCTGAGCCGAATCGCTTGGCCAGGCGCCGTCCCCAGGCACGGTCCTCGCCCGTCGGGCGATACCCCAGGCGCGGGACGACGTCCTCGAGTCCCAAGAAAGCGCGGTAACCGTCGGGGCTCGTCAGACGCGAACCCAAGAGAACGTCCTCGTCGGGAAAGGCCAGCAGGGCGCGGCGGAACTGGTCATGCAAAATCGACTTCAGCGTCTGGTCGGACTTGGCATTGCGGTCCACCAGCAACAAGCCGATCAGCAACGAGGGCGTGCCGCCGATGCGCTCGAGCGTGCAGAACGAGTACCCGCGCAACTTGGCCCCCTCGCGCGCGTGAGTCACCAGAACCCACTCCTCGCGTTGCTTCGACAAGAACCCGATGTCGAAGTTCGGCTCACGGTCGACGCACAAGTCAGCCATCTCGGCCAGCTCCGCGTCGCTCAAAGCGGTGGAATCCTTCGTGGAGACAGTCATTGCCATAGTGCTCCATTCTACGGCGCGCGAGCACCCACGGGAAATCGTCAGGCTTTGATGACGTTTCGACCGAATTCACTGCGCAAATCGCCCACGACCGAGGAGATGGCGACCGTGAAGTCCGGACCGAGCTTGAAGGCCTTGCCGTCCAGGCCTGTTTCGAGGATCACCGGGGACGGACCGGGGTAACGCTGCAGGATTTCCTTGAGTTTGGCGATCGCTGACGACGTGAAATCCTCGGGTCGAAAACTGAGGCGCAGTTCCCCGTCGCCCTTATCCACGTGCAGCACCTCGACGTCCATCGCGCCAAAGCGGGGCTCCTCGTCGCGCACATCCACGCGCACCTTCACGACCACGATGTTGTCCTTTGCCAAGTAGCCGCTGCACTTCTCGAAGACCTTGGAGGAGAAATTGACCTCGACTGAGCCACCGAGATCCTCCACCACGGTGCGCGCGTAGGCCCGTCCATCCTTGGTGGTGCGCAGCTGCACCTCCGAGAAAATGCCGCCGATCTTGAAGGGCCGATTCGCTTTAGACAGATCGTCGGCCTGTTCGCGCAGCGACGCGAGTGTCCCGTCGGTCTTGGTGGCGAGGAGGTGCTCCACGGCGTAGAGCGGGTGATCAGAAATGTAGGTGCCGAGCATCTCGCGCTCGAAATCGAGTTTGACGGGCTGGTCGAATTCCACGTGGGAGATGGCGACGTCGGTGCCCTCCCAATCATTAGCCCCGTCGGAGTCCAACGATGCGAAGAGCGTCGAAATGCCCAACGACAGGTCTTTGCGACGCGAGAGCGTGGTCTCAATCAACTCGTCCACCTTGAGCAGCAAACCCAAACGGGCCACTCCAAGCGAGTCGAAGGCCCCGGCCTTGATCAGTGATTCCATGGTGCGACGATTGAGCACCGAGGGATCCACGCGGCGTACGAAGTCGTACACCGATTCAAAGGGCCCGTGCGCTTCGCGTTCGGCGACGATTTTCTCGACGAGCGCCTCACCGACGTTGCGCACCGCGGCCATGCCAAAGAGGATGGTCTGGGAGGCGTGCAGGCTCGGCGCGTACTCACCGAACGATTCATTGACGTTGGGCACGCCCACGGTGATGTGCATCTGACGCGCTTCGTTGAGGTAGAGCGACGCCTTGTCCTTGTCGTCACGGAAGGACGTCAGCAACGCCGACATGTACTCAACGGGGTAGTTGGCTTTGAGCCAGGCGTTCTGATACGCGATAAGCGCGTAGCCGTACGCGTGACTCTTGTTGAAGGCGTAGTCGGCGAAGGGCTCGATCTTGTTGAAGATCGCTTCGCCGAGTTCACGGCCGTAGCCCTCACGTTCGGCGCCATCAACGAACTTGGCGCGCTGGGCCTGAATCATCTCGCGGATCTTCTTCGAGCAGGCCTTGCGCAAGTCGTCGGCCTCGGTCATGGAGAAGCCGGCGATCTTCGTGGCCACGCGCATGATGTCCTCTTGATAGATCATCAACCCCGACGTCTCGCCGAGGATCTCCTCGAGGTCCGGGTGATCGTAACTGACCTCCTGGCGGTGGTTCTTGCGGTCCGCGTAGTCGTTGTGCGCATTCACGCTCAAGGGACCCGGACGATAGAGGGCGATCAGTGCGGCGATGTCGTCAAAGGACGTGGGCGCCAAACGGCGCATCAGTTGGCGCATCTTTTCGCCCTCGAGCTGGAAGATACCGATTGAGTTACCCAGCCGCAGCATCTCAAAGACCTTGGGGTCGTCGAGAGGCGCATGGTCGATGTCGACGTCGATGGCGTGCCCGCGACGAATGAGGTCCAGGGTGCGTTCAATGATGGCCAGATTTCGCAGACCGAGGAAGTCCATCTTGAGCAGTCCGAGCTTTTCAATGGCCGTCGCTTCGTACTGGGTGACGATGGGCGCGTCCTCGGCCGCCGCGTTGGGACTGGCTTTTCGCTGCACCGGCACGTAGTCGAGCACGGGGCCTTTGGTAATCACCACGGCGGCGGCGTGGATGCCGTCCTGGCGGCGCTTGTCGACGAATCCCTTGGCGACGTCGATGACGTGGGTAACGTCGGAATTGGTCTCGTAGAGCGTGCGTAGTTCCGCGGCTTCGGCGTAGCGTCCCTCGAAACCCGGCATTGGCTCGAAACAGGCCTGCAGGGGTAAGTCCTGGCCCATCACGAGCGGCGGCATGGCCTTGGCGATCTGGTCGCCCAATTGGGGCGGGTAGCCCAACACCCGAGCGGCGTCGCGTACCGCGGCGCGCGCTTTGATGGTGGAAAAGGTCACGATCTGGGCGACGTGGTCGGCGCCGTAGCGCTCGGCGGCGTATCGAATCATGTCGCCGCGGTAGCGCTCGTCGAAGTCCATGTCGATGTCGGGCATCTGCTTGCGGCCCGGGTTGAGGAATCGTTCGAAGATCAGCCCGTAGCGGATCGGGTCGAGGTCGACGATCTTGAGACAATAGGCAATGCAGCACCCGGCAGCCGAACCACGGCCCGGACCCACGCGGATACCTTGTTCACGCGCGTGGCGAATCAAGTCCCACACCACTAAGAAGTAATCGGAGAAACCCATGTCGGCCACGACACGCAACTCGTACTCGAGACGTTGCAGGACTTCGTCGCTCAAGGAATCTCCGTACCGCTCGCGCGCGCCCGCGTAGGTCAAATTCGCCAGCAGTTTGTCGGCGCCATCCTTGTGAGTCACCCCCGCGAGTTCGGCGGGAATCGGGAATTCCGGTAGCGCGTTGTTGTCGAATTCGATCTTCAAATCAACGCGCTCGGCGATGGCGAGCGTGTTGTCACACGCTTCGGGAATGTCACGGAACAGGTAGCGCATCTCCGCGGAGGACTTGAGATAGTGCTGGTCGCTGTGGAAGCGGAACCGCTGGGGATCGGCGACGAGCGAACCGGTGCCGATGCACAACAACGCGTCATGCATTGCGGCGTCAGAGTGCTTGACGTAGTGCAGGTCATTGGTGGCCAGTAGTGGCGCGTTCAAGTCGCGGGCAATCCGCAAGAGCTGGGGATTCGTGCGCAACTGCTCGGGAATGCCGTGGTCCTGCATTTCGATGAAGAAGTTCTCGGCGCCAAATATTGTCTGCAGTCGCCCGGCCAAACCCAGCGCCTTGTGGTAATCGTCGTGCAAGAGCGCTTGTAGCACCACGCTGCCCAGGCAGCTCGAGGTGGCGATGAGCCCCTGGGAATGCTCTTCGAGCAATTCCCAGTCGAGGCGGGGCTTGTAGTAGTACCCCTCGAGGAACGCGAGCGAGGAAAGCTCGCGCAAGTTGCGATATCCGTCGTTGTCGGTCGCGAGCAGTGTGAGGTGGTGATAGAGCTTTTGCCCACCCTCGGTGTCGCCACCGGTGTCGTCCATCTTTCCCCGTCGCGGCGGACGATCGAATCGTGAATTGGCGGCCATGTAGGCCTCGAGGCCGATGATTGGGGTGACGCCGTGCTTGCGACAGGTCTCGTAGAAGTCGATGACCCCGTACATGTTGCCGTGGTCGGTGATGCCAATGGCGTTCTGACCGTCAACCTTGGCGGCCAGTACCAATTCCTCCACGCGCGCGGCACCGTCGAGCATCGAGTACTCGGTGTGGGTGTGGAGATGAACAAAACTGTCGGCCATGGGCTAGTGACTTTCTGGGGTCGGCCACGAGATGTCGCGACGGGCCGACCCTAACGAGAGGCTGTGACTCGTCACCACGCGCTTTAGAGGTACGTCCCCGCGCGCGGTTCGGCGCTGCCGGGACTAAGAGAGCGGTCGCGCATTTTCTCGAGCTGGGCGGCCGCGGCCGCCTGTTGGGCGAAGAGCGACGCCTGGATGCCGTGAAAGAGCCCCTCGAGCCATCCCACCAACTGGGCTTGGGCGATGCGCAGTTCGGACTCGGAGGGAATGTCCGCGCTGAAGGGAGGCAGCATGCGGCTGAGTTCGTCGCCCAAGTCAGGTGAGAGCGCTCCGGAGAGTTCGTGAATCGAGGTCTCGTAGATCTCGCGCAGCCGCACGCGTCCGGCTTCGTCGAGGGGAGCCGCCCGGGCTTCGTCGAGCAGGTTCTTGACCATGGCGCCGATGCGCATGACCTTGGCCGGTTGGGAGATGAAATCCGAGTCCGGCTCCGACGTCGGCCCGGCGGACGGTTCGCCTTGCCCGGGGGAGAGAACTTCGTCGGGATTCACGGTCACGTTGGCGTCAAGGTCTTGTTCCACACCATCGAGTTTGCCAGAAAAGTTGGCGGGCGAGGACAACCGGGTTTCCTGCGCCCGCCGATAGACTGCCAACGTGAGGGTGTCAACGCGTGGAGATTACGCCAGTCGCGCACTGCTGAGTTTGGCGCTGGGCGCCAATCTTTCGGTGCCGACCTCGGTGCGCGACCTCGCTGAGCGTACCGGGTTACCCCAGCCCTACCTCGAGCAGATTCTGCTGATCTTGAAGGGCGTAGGTCTGGTGCGCTCCAAGCGCGGCGTGGGCGGTGGCTACGTGCTCGCTCGCGACGCCGAGAGCATCACGCTCGCCGAAATCGTCGCCGCCGTGGACGGACCCATCGTGGCCGGCGACTTCGGGGAACCGCACCGTGACGGCGCCTGCGACCACGAGGGCCAGTGCGTCCTGCTGGCGGTCTGGGCGGACGTGGGAAATCACATGCGCGAGCACTTGTCGAGTTTCACGCTGGCTGACATGGTCCTGCAGGCACGGGGACTGCAGCCCCAACGTCGGTCTCACGAAGCGGTGAACTGACAGTTTTGTAAGACCTAATTAAATTCAACTCCCGGTGTCGCTACCACGTGGTAAATTAGTTATGCGTCCATAGGAGAAATACCCCTGGGTCCAGCGCACTTCACCCCCAAAGGAGTTGCCGTGAACACACCCCGCCGATTGACTGTCAACACCAATGACATGCTGGGCCTCCTCATGAGAGACCTCGACCGCTACCCAATGCCCAATTACGACGAGCAAGTTGAATTGGCCAAGCGCGTCACCGCCGGTGACGAAGAAGCCAAGAAACAGATGGTCGCGGCCAACCTGCGACTCGTCCTGCACTGGGCGCGCCGCTACCAGGACCGCGGTGTCGAAATGGTCGACCTCGTCCAGGAGGGCACTTTTGGCCTGCTGCGGGCGGTGGAGAAGTTCGACTGGGAGCGTGGCTTCAAGTTCTCGACCTACGCCACNNGCCACGTGGTGGATTCGCCAGGCCCTGCAGCGTGCCGTCCAGCAGCACGGACGTACCATTCGCATCCCCCTCGAAGTGGGCGAGCAACTCCAGCGCCTTGAGGCCACCTCGGCTGAATTGACCTCACTTTTCGGGCGCAAGCCGACCGACGACGAGCTTCAAGAGGCCACCGGCATGAGCCGTGAGGTCCGCGAGGGCCTTCGTGGTCTCGCCGGCGTGACCGCCAGCCTCGATCAGCCCGCGTCCTCGGACTCGGCCACGACCTTGGGTGACCTCGTCGCTCCGAGCCAGCACGACTGGGTCGGCGACATCGAGCAGAGCATGATGGACCGCCAACTGTTGGACGCCCTCGACCAGTTGACCCAACTGCAGCGCGAGGTCGTGACCCTGCGATTCGGATTGGGTGGCGCGACGCCGCTCTCCCTGCAGGCCACTGCCACCAAGATGGACATCGGGGTGCGCCGGGTCCGTCGAGCCGAGGAGGAGGCGCTGGAGATTCTCCGCCACGACGCCACCGTCTTGGCCGCTCACGTCAGCGTCTAGAGGTCTCGCCTCTCCCCCAGCAGGGCTGACAAGTCCTCGGGGAGGGTGGCGCCCGCGCTGAGCGCCTCACCCGTGCGCGGATGGTGAAAAGCCAACGTGCGCGAGTGCAACCAGAAACGATCCTCGGGCAGGCGACGATCACGGCGATGGCCGTAGCGCGGATCATTCAGTACCGGATGCCCGATGGTCGCCATGTGCACGCGAATCTGGTGAGTACGACCCGTGTCGAGCGTCAGGCGAAGCAACGTCGTGGCGTGGGGCTTGTCGATTCTTTCTAAGACCTCGTACCCCGTGCGGGCGGCTCTCCCGTCGGCGCGCACCGCCATCAGCGTCGGCGTGCGGGTCGAGCGTCCGATGGGAGCGTCGACGATCCCGCGCTCCTCGGCCACGTGCCCCTCGACGAGGCCCAGGTACGTCCGGTCCATCTCTCGACTGGCCAGTTGGTCGCGCAGACTCAAGAGTCCCTCAGCGGTCTTGGCGACCACCAGCACTCCCGAGGTTCCCTTGTCGAGGCGGTGCACGATGCCCGGGCGAAACGGGTCACTGAGCCCCTCATCACTGAGGGCCTGCATTTGGGGGTAAAGCGCGAGCAGTCCCGACACCAGGGTTCCGGTGCGCTGACCCGCCCCGGGATGCACCACCTGGCCGGCGGACTTGTTGATCACCGCAAAATCCTCGTCGTCGAGAACGACGTCAACGTGCACCGACGCGTCGGGCTCAACGAATCCCGAGTCTGGCACCGGGAGGATCGCGACGAGGTGCTGACCCTCTTCGAGCACGAGCGAACCCTTCAACACGACCTTGTCGTTGACGCTAACCGCCCCCTCGCTCACCATCTCGGTCGCCTCGGACCTCGACAGGCCCGTCAACATCGCGATCACCCGGTCGACACGTATCGCCTGGAGCGTCGCGGGTACCACGAGGTCGAGAGTCTCGCCGTCGAAGGCGTCGAAGACGTCGCTCATCGCTCCACCAACGTCGAACCACGCAAGAGCGCCACCAACAACACGACGAATCCCACCGTCACCGCGGCGTCGGCCAGGTTGAAGACCGGAAACCAACCCACCGAGATGAAGTCGGTCACCTGGTGGGGAACGCGCACCAATCGGTCAATCTCATTGGAGACCCCCCCACCGAGCAACAGACCGAACCCGATCGTCGCGAGTCCCCGGGCCGCTTGGGCGGCGACGAACATGACGATCAGCACGATGGCGAGCGTGAAGAGCGTCGTGACGACGGGACCGGAACTATTGAGAGAAAAGGAGATACCGCTGTTATAGGTCAAACGCAGCCACAAGGGTCCCAGTAGGTGGTGCGCCTTCGTCGCGAGGGCGTGGCGGGCCCACCATTTGCTCAAAGTATCGGCGACCGTGACCCCGAGAGCCCACACGACCACACTGACGTTGATGCGTCGAGCTAAACGCTGGCGCGGCACGTCACACAGGTGAACACCGGTAACTGGAACTGCAGCCGCGCCTTGGAGATTGGCTCGTAGCACTCGTCGCAGCGACCGTAACTGCCGTCATCGATACGCCCCAATGCGACGTCAATCTCGTCGACCTTCAATCGTAACGCCGTCGCGAAGTCCTTGAGTTGGTCGCGCTGGATGTCCGAGGCGACGCTCGAACCATCCTCGTCATCGTATTCGAGTCGTTCGCGATCGACGAGCATCTCATTGGCCTCGTCGTCGCTGATGGCGATCTGCTCAAGAGTTGATTGCCGGGCCTCGGTCAACAGCCCGCGTAGTTCCTCGAGGAACTCGGGATCGTCGCCGTAGGGCTTGGAGTGCATCTTGCGGTCCAGCGCTTCTTGGCGCTTGCGCTCTTCGGACTCACGTCGCTCCTGGCGCTTGAGCTCTTCATGATTGCGACGTTCGATCTCGCGCTGCTTACGCTGCTTTTCGGCCTCGATGGCCTTTCGCTTCGCTTCAATCTCGCGCTGCTTTTTCGCCTCCACGGCGGCCTTCTCACGGGCCTTGCGCTGAATTTCGCGCTCCTTGGCGGCGGCCCGGGCCTTGGCGTCACGCTCTTTGGCGGCCTTGGTGGCGGCAACCGCCTTGGCCTTGGCGGCGGCGGCCCTGGCCTTCTCAGCGGCCTTCGCCTTCGCGTCGCGTTCCTTGGTGACCCTAGCGGCGGCGGCGGCCTTCGCCTTGGCGGCGGCGGCCTTCTCACGGTCGCCGGCCTTGGCCTTGGCGTCGCGTTCCTTGGTGACCCTGTCGGCGGCGGCGGCCCTGGCGGCGGCGGCCTTGGCGGCGTTCGCCGCTGACGCGGGAGCCTTTACGACCTTGGCGGGCGCCTTAGAGGCCGGAGCTTTCGCGGCGGGGGATTTCGCCGCGGTCTTCTTGGGAGGTGCAACTTTCTTCACGATCTTTTTGACAACTACTTTCTTGGCCGGAGCCTGGGGGGTTGACTTCTTGGCGGCGGGAATCGCCTTCTTTGCGTTCGCCGTGACAGCCTTCTTGAGGGGAGCTGCCTTCTTGCCCGCAGCGGCCCTCTTAGCGGGCACGCTTCTGACCGCGGCCTTCTTAGCCACGGCCTTCTTCGTCGAAACTTTGGCGGTTGACGGCATTAACGACTCCTTGGACAGTGTGAACCAGCGCGCTGACCCTAGCAGCCAGACACTGAATTAGGAGCGATCGTCGCTCGGCGGCTCGAAATTAAGGACCTGGCCGATGGTCGCGGGCGCGGCGGGCGGCGGGGCGACGGGGCGCGGCATTACATCAGATACGACCGGGGAGGGGGCGACAACGGACGCCGTCGAGGGGGCGAGGGCGGGGGCGGGGGCGACAACGGACGCCGCCGAGGGGGCGGGGGCGACGGCGTGCGTTCCCGACGTCGCACCTATGTGCATCGAACTCTCGATCCATTGCGCGAGTTCTGACAGGATCGTCGCCAAGCGCGTGCGCTCGGAATCGAGCTGGCTGGTCAACATCGTTACATCTTCACTCAAGCGCTGCTTGAGGCCATTGAGACGCGTGACCTCGTCCTCGGCGCGCGAACGCGCCTCAGTGACAATCTCTCGCGCACGCTCCTGAGCCGCCACGGTCATCTCGCGGGCCCGGGCTTCGGCCTCCTGCTGCGCCTGGTCGATGAACTGTTGAGCCATGGCGATCATTGCAGTGACTTGTTCAGCACCAGCGGTGGCGCTGGCCACTGACGCAACCACCGGTGTGGGTGCGGGTGCGGGTGCGGGTGCGGGTGCGGGTGCGGGTACCGCGACGGAGGCGGGCGCCGGCGCGGGCACCGCGACGGGAGCGGGTGCAACCGCGGCCCCGCCTTCGAGCTGGCGAATGCGCTCGCCGGCTTGACGCAACTGCTGGCGCATTTGATGCATCTGCTCGCGAAACTGGTCGACTTCGGCCGCGGCGCGGTCCAAGAACTCGTCGACTTCGTCAACGACGTAGCCACGAATTCCCTGCTTGAATGCGACGGTCTTGATTTCGTCGAGGGCTGAGCGAGGAGTGTCCGTACTTTCCATGACGTCCACCCTACCGCCCCCCTTGGCAAAAAAGGGGTTACCGTTCAAATTGCCCGTGCGATGACTGCCAACAGGATGACGGCCACGATTACCGAGAGGTCAATGCCGACACCGCCCACGTTGGGCCGGGGAATGATTTGGCGCAACGGGCGCAAGACGGGCTCAGTCAAGCGCGCGAGAACACGCTTGGTGGTGGCCAGACCGCCCTGGGACGACGTCGTCGGAAACCAACTCAGCAATGCCGAAATCACCAACACGTAGATATAGATGTAGATGAGGTTGCTAATCAGTCCCACTAGTAACCGACAGACGAATAGTTCGACGCCACGAGGCGCGCGCGCACTTCGGGGCTCAGGCTGTCACCGTGGGGAGAGATCGCGTAGACCGCACCCTTCTCCAGAGTCTCGACCGTGGAGCGCAGCGCGTACGCGGTGCCGGCGGCGAAGTCAATGAGTCGTCGCGCCACCGCGGGACCGCACTGGGTCACGACCAGAATCACCGTGCGGTTGAGTCGCAACTGGTCGGTGATGCGCTGGCACTCGTTGAACTCAAAGGGAGTCATGATCTCGATGTCCTGCGCCGACGCGTACGCCGCGACACCGCGTATTCCCGCTGAGGTCGCGGGGACGGGTCGAGCGCGGGGGACGGGCTGAGCGGCGTCGAGTAGCGAGAGGGACGAGGGTCGAGGCCCGAGGCCCGAGGGGCCGGGCTGGGGGCGCAGTGGCGCGGGTCCGGTGCGCGGTGCCGGTGTCGGGTTGATGCGCGGTGCCGGTGCGGCGGCTCGAGCGGGCGCATTCTGACGTGGCGCCCAGTTCGGCTCATCGCGGACGTCGTCGGTAAAGGGTCGAGCGGCCTCGGCGGCGGCGTACTCGTTGTAGTCATCTTCCACGAGGCCCAAAAATCCGAGTGCCTTGCGCATCTTTTCGTTCATCTACGTCTCCTCGCGGCTCTACCGCCCGATTACATGTTAGGTCAGCGGTGTCGGGGTGGCTCGTGGACCAAATAATGCGCGGCCCACCCTGATTTCCGTGCTACCCCGGGCCACCGCCAGTTCGAGGTCATCACTCATCCCCATGGAACGTCCACGCAAGCCGAGTTCGCCCGCGAGTTCATTGACGCGGTCAAATTGAGCGCTCGCGGCGGTGGGTTCGGGCGACGCGACGATCATGAGACCGCGTACGTCCAGACCCTCCTCACGCGCCACCGCGACGAGCGCCACCACTTCGAGGGGCTCAGCCCCATTGCGCTGCGCCGCCCCAGTCAGGTCCACCTGGACGTCGATGGTCGTACCCGGACGCACGCGCGCAATCGTGCGGATCTCTTTCTCGCGCGACACCCCACTCACCACGTCGGCGACGGCGAGCACGCGCGAAATCTTGTTGGACTGCAATGCGCCCAGGTAGTGCCAGCGCACGGCAAGATCATTGACCTCGCGTCGCTTGGCCTCGAGCTCGTCGACGTAGTTCTCCCCCATCGCGTCCAGTCCGACCGCAGCGGCGGCACGGACCATCGCGACGTTGAACGTCTTGGTCACCGCGACCACGCCAATGGCGAGTGGATCGCCACCAGCGTTCACGATACGACGACGCACCTCGGCCAGGTTGGCCGCGATCCGTTGGACGTCGTCGGGATTAGCGAAGGAAGCTGGGTAGGTCGTCATCGCCACCGACGTCGAAGAAATCGTCACTGGTGGTGTTGGCGAAGATGTCAGAACGCGGGGCGTCCGCGGCGGGCGTAGCGGGCGTGCTGGTCGCGGGACCCTTGGCGGGCGGTATGTGGTCAAAACCGGCCGCGATGACCGTGACGCGCACGGCGTCGCCAATGGATTCGTCGATCACTGACCCGAAGATGATGTTCGCGTCCTGGTGGGCGACGTCGTGAATAATGCTCGCGGCGTCGGTGACTTCGCTCAGCGTCACCGTGGGGCCACCGACGATGTTCATCAAGATGCCGCGAGCGCCCTCGATCGAAGCCTCGAGCAGTGGCGATGTGATGGCGGCGCGCGCGGCATTGATGGCGCGGCCCTCTCCCGTGGACATGCCGACGCCCATGATCGCGGTGCCGGCGTTGCGCATGATGGCGTTCACGTCGGCGAAGTCGGTGTTGATGAGTCCGGGCACCGTGATGAGGTCGGTCACGCCACGCACCGCCGACAACAACACGTCATCAGCAATCTTGAATGCGTCCAGCATCGACGTCTCGGACGTGGCGACCGAGCGCAGACGGTCGTTCGGAATCACGATGAGCGTATCCACCTTCTCGCGCAGCAACTGAATGCCCTTCTCGGCCTGGGTGGCGCGACGCTTTCCCTCGAAGGAGAACGGGCGCGTGACGACACCAATGGTGAGAACGCCGAGCGCGCGAGCGATGTCGGCGACGACGGGCGCGGCGCCGGTGCCGGTGCCACCGCCCTCACCGGCGGTGATGAACACCATGTCGGTGTCCTTCAACGCCTCTTCGATTTCGGCGCGGTGGTCCTCGGCGGCCTGACGGCCGATCTCGGGGTCCGAGCCCGCTCCCAGACCGCGGGTGAGTGATCGGCCAATGTCAATCTTGAGGTCGGCCTCGGAGAGCAACAACGCCTGGGCGTCGGTGTTGGCCGCGATGAATTCGATGTTGCGCAGTCCCGCGGTGATCATCCGGTTCACTGCGTTCACACCACCGCCGCCGACGCCGATGACCTTAATGACGGCGTGATAGTTGCCCTGGTTGAGACTCATGAACTCCCCTTGCTGTGGTGTATCAAACTACTCGGGTCTCGTTGTCAACGACCGAATCGTGCGAAATAAATTGATTAAAGGCTAGTAAGGCCCCCAGTTTAGGGTCAAATAGCTTTCTCACGAGGGAGACGGTCCGGTGACCGATAATTCACTGGGAGTTGTCACGTCCACGATGTCGCCCGCCACGAATGTCCCGTGAGCGATTGACGAGGCGACGGCCACGAATTTGGCGTTCAAATTGGTCGCCGGGCCGAGGAAGAACTTGATGGGCGTCGTCAATTGCAGAGTGACGTTGCCCTGCGCGTCAACGATTACCTGGCTCACCTGGCTGGCAAAGGCCACGGGTAGCTGGCTGGCCACCACCGCAGCGGCCGATTCGAGGCCCTCAAACGGCCACGTCGTCGT
Organism: Acidimicrobiaceae bacterium; assembly: GCA_003136415.1. Taxonomy (GTDB): domain Bacteria; phylum Actinomycetota; class Acidimicrobiia; order Acidimicrobiales; family RAAP-2; genus RAAP-2. The sequence continues at coordinate 38,849 of PLEI01000008.1, forward strand.
CGCCAGGCTCGCCGGTGTCGTCACCAGCGTGGGCATGTTGGTGCTCCGGGGCGCGGTCGAGAGATTGCGGCCGCTGACGCTCACGAAACGCAACACGTGCTGAGCGTCATAGGCCACCGCCACCGCCGCGACCTCGTGGACCGCCAAGTCGACCGTATTGGGCCAGCGCTTGATGAGCGAGATCGAACCAATCCACGGATACACGCCCAACTCTCGTTGCACCGTGGTCGCACTGAGGTCGATCATCGCGGGGTGCGCGTCGAGGTGGGTGACGCTGAGAATCTCAGCCGCCGTCTCGTGAGCCTCGCCGGTCAGCGCGACGTGCTGCACGCGAAAGATCGACTGATGCAGTAACCACTTTCCTCCCAGCGCCAACGTAGAACCGATCAGGACCACGCCGACGACGATCTTCACCACCAGCCACCGTCGACTACGACGACGACGGGGCTCGATACTGTCGACCACCGCCGTGTCACGGACCGCCACCGGCTTCTTCTTTTCACGCTCGCGTGGGCGACGCGGGATGGTCTTGTCGAGCACTGCGGCGCGCTCGCGCGTACTCGCTCGGGGTCTGCGACTCACCAGGTGTCCTCAAAACCCACGAGCCGATGCTCGGTTTCGAGCCAAACGCCGGTTGTCTCGCCCACGTACGTTCGCACGTAACTCATCAGCGCCATCACGTCGGCCGCCGTGCCCCCGGCGTCGGCAATGATGAAATTCGCGTGCTTGTCCGAAATCGCCGCGGTGCCGAGTCGAAAGCCCTTGAGTCCCGCTGCCTCGATGAGCCGACCGGCGGATTCGCCCTCAGGATTGCGAAAAACACTGCCGGCGTTGGCCCCACCGGGTTGGTGCTCTCGACGCCAACGAACGATCTCTGAAATTTGTTCCTTCGCCGCTGCCGAGTCGCCGCGCTGCAATCGAAGCGCAACTCGAGTCACGATGTCACCGCGCATCAGCGAACACGAGCGGTAGGCGAACGCCATCTCTTCGGCGTCACGCCAGCGGCGCCGACCCTGCGACCAGACTTCCACGCGTTGCACGCTGGCCTTCATATCCGATCCGTGTCCACCGGCGTTCATCGCCACCGCGCCGCCGAAGGTCCCGGGCACGCCGACCGCCCATTCGAAACCGACGACTCCTTCTGCGGCCAAACGACGCGCCGCCACCGGCAGGTCGAGGCCCGCCCCCGCGACGACCAGCACTCCGTCGTCGTCGTCACTCACCACCATCGTGGCGAAGTCACCGTCAAGGTGCACCGCGATCAGGTCGTGCGCCCCGTCGGCGACCAGCAGGTTGGAGCCATTACCCACGACTTCGCGTCGACGCGGACTGGCCGCCAAGCGCTCGGAGAATTCATCAAGCTCGTCCTCGCGCGAGAACGTCACCAGGGCGCTCACCGACCCCCCCACCCGGTAGGTCGTGCGCGCGCCCAGGGGTGCGTCGTAGTCGACCAGGGGACTCACTCCGAGAAACGACGCGACCTCGCTCTCATCGGTGACGCGCTGGCTCCCGCTCCACTGCGGCAGGTAGTCGAGGACCTTGTTCACGTCTCCGGCACCCAGAATGAGCACGAGGTCGGCGTCCACACCCGCCGCATCGAGGCACTGGGCGGCGTCGGAGAGCGTGGGGGCGTAGTGCGCGCGAGTGATGCCGCGGTCGCGAACGAAGTCAGCCACGAACTCTCCCGTCAGGCGGTCGGGATTGGGTTCGCCAGCGGTGTAGATATCGGTGACGATGACGTCATCCACGTCGTCAAAGGCCGGGGCAAAGCCCCCGGCCACACTGAGCGTGCGCG
>PLEI01000003.1 GCA_003136415.1 Acidimicrobiaceae bacterium
CTCCCCCTCGGCCGTGACGCGTCTGGCTTCGACTTCGAGGCGCACGCGTTCGGCTTCGGTCTTGACTCGAACGCGTTCGGCCTCAACCTCACCCACTTCAGTGGCGTCTCGAATCGTTGCTGAGATCAAGAGTCCAGAGTCGGCAGCCATTGTCGACACCGAAACCGACGCTGGGAACTCGCTCCCGTCTCGTCGTCGACCCGCCATCTGCAGGCCGGTTGCATAAGGTCGAAATTTGGGATCCGCAATGGGCACGAGTAACTCGACGGGCCTTCCGATGAGATCTTCGCGGCGATACCCGAAGAGTCGCTCGGCTTGAGCATTCACCAGTACGATCAGGCCCGCCTCGTTGACCGCGAGCATCGCGTCCGGTGCCGCATCGAGAAGGCCGAGCAGCGTACGGTCGGCGAGTCGAGTCATGCCCGGTCTTCCCCAGGGTCAGCGCGCATTTCTACAAGTCCGTGCTGGACGGCGACGGCAACTGCTTCGAGGCGAGAATTGGCCTGGAGTTTGCTAAGGATATTGGCGATGTGGTTCCGGACGGTGTGGATACTCACGAAGAGCCGAGTAGCGATCTCGGTGGTCGATTGACCGGTGGCAAGGAGGTGGAGAATTTCGGCTTCCCGAGGCGTGAGGTCGCTACCGAGGACACTCGGGTGAGGACGCAAATGTGCGACGAGCGCGATCATGAGATCCTGTGGAACTTGGACCCGTCCGGCAATGACGGTCCTGATGGAACCGATGAGTTCGCCGAAGCTGGCCTCTTTTGGTACGAAGCCCGAGCAACCTGCTTCGAGCGCCTCGGCGAGGATCGCACCGCTGCTGAGGCCCGTCAACATGACGACCTCGATGTCCGGCAGTTCCGCCTTGATTTGCTTCGTCGCTTCTGCGCCAGTGCCGTCGGGCAAACCGTAGTCCATGACCACGACGCGAGGATGGAGAGCACGGGCACTCTGGACGGCATCGTGGACCGACCCCACCACGCCAACCACGCTGAAGTCGTCCTCGCCCTCAATGACGCGGCGAAACGCCTCTGCGACCATGTCCTGGTCCTCGACGATCAGGATGGAAACGGGCTCATCCACTTGAGCTGGGTCGCCGGCTGACTTCATCAAAAACCCCCCACGTGCCAATGGTTAGTACCAAATGATAATCCCATTGGGAAGGCAAGTGGCGCCTAGGTGGATCGTATCTTATGAGGTGTCTGGATCGTTGACCTGCAGTTGAAGGGACTATCCGCGCCGTCATATTCCGGTATCTCTTCGCCAGACCAGATCCGTCGGACCAATTGTCGCTGGTGTGGCGGCGCCCTCAGAGTAGGGACTCCTGGGGGCCGTTCGGCGCCCGTTGTGCCTCAGCCTCGGTCCATTCCGGCCGATATCGAGGATGCCCCGAGGTTCCCGAGACGAGCCAGGTTGACTGCGGCCACAAGGAGGCCGAAGTCGGCACCAACTTTCTCGGTGCCGCGAACGCGTGCTCGTCGTCCTCCGTGCTTGCGTCACATTAGGTGGCCGAGTTTTCGTTCGACCTTGGGCCTGGTCGCCCGGTAGTCGGCGACCCACTCGGGCTTCGGCTGACGAGTACGGGCTCGGGAAAGGGCCGCCTCGTTCAGCCCGACACCAATATTGCGACCCTTGGCCAACTTGGTGCACTGCGAACGGAGCGGACACGAATCACTCGAACTGGCGAGCTTAACCAGACCACCGCCTTTGACATGTCGTCTGATCGTGACGATGACCCCAGTGGGACAGGTGACGGTGTCCTCTTCGAGGTTGACCACGAAGCGGTCCTTGGCAAAGAACCCGATCCTGGCGATCGCCTTCTGGGACTTGCACTTCGACTCGATTTCTTCGTCTTCGAGGTGGGACTGGAACTCACTGGTGCCATAGGCACCGTCGCCCTAGACGGTGTCGGTGTCACCAGTCTCAGTGTCGCTGGCATCGTCATTGAGAACCACAGCATCGACGACCTCGTCGTTCGCCGATCCGCCGCCTTCGTGATCAACGGGGTCGTCGTCTGTGTCACCGAGCAGATCGGCGATGAGGCCACCGGCCACGCTTCCGTCTGACCCGTTGCCCGGAGTGACCGTGGTTGCGGTGATGATCTCGGCGTCGGGGTCGGTCGCTACGTGACCCCTGTAGCCGTCGAAGCCTCTGGCCTGGGTCTTGTGTCCGAGAGCGGGCCTCGCGATCGACAGTCGAGATCACCCGGTCCTTGGCCACCCTGCGGGCAATCCGAAAGACCCCGTTGTCACCAACGTCCAGGTCCTGGCCGACAACGGTGGCGAGCAGCCGGGATGCCTCGGTGACAACCGGATCGAGTTCACGACCGTCGAGGACCAACAGACGCGCACGTGCATCCTTGGCCCGGGAATCGATCAGGATCTCACGTGCGGTCTTGTCGTCCCAGTCGATCTGGGGCTTGGCCGCACAGTCGTACTCGTCGCAACTGGTGAGCATGTCTCGCAACTCGTGTTCCGAGTCCTCGTCGGCGGCCTTCAACAGTCCGCGGATAGCGGAGAGAATGAGGGTGATCGTGTCCACGGTCGCCACCGCGTCATAGAGCGGGGTGGAGTCGAGTGTCCGTTTGGGGCCGATCAGTCCAGCCCCTTCGGCCACACCGAGTGTTACTCGTCCCTCCAGGTCGAGAACTACAGCCCTGTAGTTGTGTCACACCACCCACGGACTCACGAATCCAGACCGACACGAAAGACACCAACCACCTAGTAAAGATGGATCATCTGTTCATAGTAGATCTTGACCGGTCGCCAATGATACAGGTGTATCTGTTTGGCGAGCCCGCACCGTCCGATTATGTAGTGGGGGGGTGCTCTGCGACATCAAGCCCGCGTGCCAGTGGGCGCGAACGTGGGGCGCCCTCCTACCGCCTTGTTGGCCTCGGAGTTCGGTGCCCCTGGTTCATCTGCCCTATCTCGGAAATAGTCCACCGTCATCTGGCACTGACTGGTCCTTTCGAAGAAAATCGATCTATGGCGAACCGGACGATGTTCTCGGATCCGAAGAGGCGAGCTGACGCGTCGTGAACCATCTCGATGATCGAGCTATCTCTTGGCATCGCCTGCTTGATGTGCTCCCGGACGGGGTCGCACTCGTCGACGAATGCGGAATCATCCGCCACGTAAACGAATGCCTGATGAAGATGACCGGTAACGCCCGCGACGAACTGGTCGGTCAAGCGGTCGAGGTCCTTGTGCCTTCGCGGCACCGAGGGACACACGTCGGACACCGTGATGACTTTTCCCGAAATTCGAGCACGCGGCAAATGGGCGCCAACGCGAATCTCGATCTCGTTCGCCACGACGGAAGCGCGCTCGCCATTGACGTCGCACTGGTACCAATCCGACTTGACAAGAAGCCGTGGGTCATCGCGACCATTCGCGATGCGAGCGAACGAAGAGCGACGGAGTGCGCTCGTCGCATCGCCGAACAACTAGCCGACGCGGCGAAGGTCGAAGCCGCTGAAGCACTCGCCACGAGCGACCAACGCTTCCGAAATGCGTTCGAAGAGAACATGGCTCCGATTATCTTCACTGATCTCGAGGATCGGGTGACCGCCGCCAACGAGGCTTTCTGCCTGTTGCTCGGGCGCACGAAGGAGGAGTTGCTAGGGAACGACATGACACCCTTTACCCATCCCGAGGACGTTGGCATCTCTGAGGCGTCTCACGAGCTCGCCCTAAAGGGCGAGACGGACCGTAGTCGCTACGTCAAGCGTTACCTACACAGGGACGGGCGAGTAGTTGTGGCCGAAATGTCGAGATCTCTCGCGCGTGACGCCGCGGGGACCTTGCTCTACTTCGTCATCTCCGGGCGCGACATCACCGATCGGATTAAGAAAGATCGCATGCTGCGATTGCTGTCGGAGGTGAACAGAATCGCGATGCTCGCCATCGACGAAGTCCAGCTCCTCCAGCAGCTTTGCGACATTTTGGTCGACGAAGGCGGCTACGCGCTCGCATGGATTGCCATGAAATCCCGAAATGGGACTGACGGTGTCGACGTCATCTGCGCCGCGGGAGCCACTGACTACCTCCACGGTGAGATGGATTCTTGGTGGGGGTCGAAGGAGAGTGGGCTAGGACAGGCCGGCAACGCACTGCGCACCCAAGCCACCAAAGTGGTCAACGACCGGGAGCTCAACGCCATCACCGAACCATGGCGCCAGCGTTCGTCTCAATTTGGATTCGGCTCATCGGTCGTCATTCCCTACCGAATCGGATCCCAGCAAGCGGCACTCGTGATCTATGGTCGGGACTTGCACACCTTTGACGAGATGACCGTCAAAGGACTCGAGGACATCGTGCGTGAAGCCGGCTTCGCGATTACGCACGTTCGTTCAGTTCGAAAGACCAAGGTGGCCCTCGAAGAGACCACCGCCGCGGTCACGGCCATGACTTCCGCCGAAGACGCCCTCACTGACTCCGAGCAGCGATTCCGCCTCGCTTTCGAGGACAATATGGCCCCGATGACCTTCAGCGATCTCGACGATGTGGCCATCGCGGTCAACGACACCTTCTGTCAGATGGTTGGCTTCACGCGCGAAGAACTCATCGGTCATGACTCGACACAGTTCACCTATCCCGAAGATGTCGGCATCACCGAAAGGGCGCACCGGCAACTGACGTCGAAGGAGGTTGGTCAAGTTCGTTACATCAAGCGCTACCTCCGTAAGGACGGTCGGGTGATCGTCTCGGAGGTATCTCGGTCCGCGGCGCGGGACGCCTCGGGAAAGACCCTCTACTTCGTTTCCTCAGAACGCGACATCACCGAAGAACGGGTGCTCACTGACCAACTCTCCCACTTGGCGCTTCACGACCCGCTCACCGGACTCGCCAACCGGACCCTCTTTGAAGACCGGCTGATCC
>PLEI01000064.1 GCA_003136415.1 Acidimicrobiaceae bacterium
CGAACGCATGGCGATACGGGCCGTGGGTCGAGTCGAGGGCCTAGGCATCGTGGACACCCCACCGGGTAACGAGCGGATCACTCAGTCGATCGTTGCCTTGGCCGATGCCGTCGTTATCCCGACACGCGCGGGAGGCGTTGAGTACTCGCGCGTGCTCTCCACGCTCGANNTGGTGGAAGGAACAGAAGATGGAGATCTGGGGAGTGATCCCCGAGCGCGTCGGCATTGCCGCGGGACCCGAAGCGCGCCTCAGCCGCGAAGGCCTTGAGGGTTACGACGCCGTGTTGCATCGAGCGCTGCGCGGGTGGCATTGAGGACAATCTCTCAGACAATTTTGCCTATCAGAAACTCGGGCTAATCACTTTGTACATAGTTAGCGCATGAAATGCGCCGACGAGCATGTGACCATGGTTAAAGACGGCGTGGTTCGATCTCAGTCCACATGTCGTAGCGAGATTGGGATGGCGAAGGAATATGGACTTCGGGGGTGGGCCGAGTACCCAGCGCAAAAGTCTTCAAAGCCAGAGTGAGAAGGCTCGTCACCGTCACGGAACGAGGCGCCGCATCACCGCGGGCACGATACCGACGATCGGGGTTCGATCTCCTACGATTCGATCTCGGAATCAGTTGGCGCGGCGCACGCGATTCTTTTGGTTGGTCATCGTGAAAGCGGGGACAATTAGATGCGCAATCTTGCGCAGTGTTGAGAGTAAGCGACCCGAAAGCGCTCACAAGGTATTCGGAGCGATCGATAGTGACCTAGAGTCACTCACCCGAAATCAGGTGCTCGCTCTCGTTCGCGACTGGTTCGGGCAGAACCGAGAGTTCATCTGGGCTGGGTTGCCAGTCAGTGTCAAAGTTTGTCCGTGTTCGAAGATTTTCGCAGCAGCGACGTGACTTCATCATCGGTGATCTGGTCGAAGTCCTCGTACCATTCGCCGACCGCTTGGAATTGGGTGGGAACGTGCAGGCAGATTACTTCATCGGTCAATAGTTTCAATTCGGCGATGGCCTCGCGCGGTGACACCGGGACCGCGATGATGATTCGCTTGGCCCCGCGGGCTCGAGCAACTTCTACCGCGACCCGAGCGGTGGCTCCAGTAGCCAGACCATCGTCGACGATTGCGACCGTCCTTCCAATCAGCGCGAGGGCAATCCGGTTACCGCGGTAGAGTTCCGCGCGGCGAATGAGTTCGGCGCGCTCGCGCCTCGCCACCTCGGCGATCGTGTCTCTCGAAAGTCCAAGTAGCTGGACGAGCTGGGTGTTGAGTACCTGTGTGTCGTCCTCGCCGATAGCTCCGAACGCCAACTCGGGTTGAAAGGGCACGCCTAACTTGCGCACCACCAGGACGTCGAGCGGACTGGCGAGCGCTCGAGCGACTTCGAACGCGACTGGCACTCCGCCTCTTGGTAGTCCGAGCACGACCGGCCGGTCGGATGCGAGATATCCCAAGCGTTCACCGAGTAACTGGCCCGCCTCGCTCCGGTTTTTAAACTTGTGGGGCGAGTGCATGTCGCTACAGCCCCGTCGGGTAGGTTTCGGAAGGTTCGCCCGCATCCCACAGGGGAGTCACGTCGAGCGGTTCCAAGGCTCGCGTGTGATCGAGGTGAATCACGATATCGAACTGTTGGGCCAGGTCGGCTTCGAAGTAATGGCTTTGTAGCTCGGTATCGGGACGATAGATAACGCCGATCGCGCGCTCGAGGCGAGTACCTAACAACTCCTCGTCGACGGCAAAGTCCTGGGTAGGCACCCAGAATTGGGGAATCCCTGCGGCGTGCAACTTTGCTTCGTGGCTGTCGGGGCGAGCCGAGCGAACACGTTTACGTTCGGTCGGGCCGCCCCAATCGGAGGCGGCAGTGACGTACCCGGTGTCAGTACTGAATCCGACGAGTAGCGCTTGGTCACCGTATCGCTCGCGAGCCAGTTGGCCAATGTTGAGTTCGCCTCGAGCGCGCATCGAGGTTGCCCGGGCATCGCCCACGTGCGAGTTGTGCGCCCACACGACCACTTTGGTGGGCGCGGACCGGTGACCGAGATATGCGATCAAATGGTCGAGGGTGTTTGCCATGTGCGAATCGCGTAGATTCCACGACGACACATTGGCTCGGTACATCAGGCGGTAGTACTGCTCGGCATCGTGCACGAGTTGGGCATTCTCTTCGGCGTAGAACTGCTCGTCCTCATTGGCGACGCCGTGGGCGAGCAGGTAGTTCTCCGATTGGCGTCGTAGTTCGAGCAGTTGCGACATGACCGCGTCCTCGCACGGGTCGGCCGCGCCGCTCGCCAAGGCGTACCCGTACGCTTGGCCATCGGCGCCCACGTGGTCGAAGCACGAGTAACGTTCGCGAGCTCGTCGTGCCTCCTCGGGATCGACCCGCTCAAGGTAATTGACTACCGCTTCGATCGAAGCGCGCAAACTGTAAAGGTCGAGACCGTAGAAGCCGGTCTTCGTCGACGGACTTGATTGCGTGTCGTTACGCGCCCTCAGCCACTGGATGAACGCCAGCACATCGCGGTTTCGCCACATCCAAGTCGGGAAGCGCCGAAATCCTCCCAGCGAAGTGTGCGCGTCGCCGTCGTTGGAGTCGCCCATCACGTATCGGTTAACTCGGTAGGCGTCAGGCCAGTCACCTTCGACGGCCACCGCGTTGAACCCCAGTTCGTCAATGAGTCGTCGCGTGATTCGAGCACGTTCTCGGTAGAACTCGTGCGTTCCGTGCGAGGCTTCGCCAATGAGTACGAGTCGACGTCCATCAACGAGTCCCAGTAGTTCGTCGTAGTCCTCAACGGCTCCGGTGACGGGGCGAGCGAGCCGGTTGAGCGTCCTCACCGACTCGTTACTCAATGGTTGAGACCACATAATTCCACCATCACTCAAGAGCGAAGAGCTCGCCAGAGCAATTGGTCATTTCATCATTCAACGCGCGAGGAGCAAGGCCATTTGCGACGATGGTAAGACTCACGTCCGGCGAGAACCGGCGACGTGGTGGGGGCACCATCGAAGTTGAATGATTTGCGGTGGGCCCCTGGATACTGATTCCGGCGCCCAGGGACGTCGGCTTCGCGGCCAGCGCAACGCTGGAGTTATTTGCCATGACGAAGGAACGGATTTCGATCGAGCGAAGACGCACCGAGGGGTTCGCTGTATAACCTACGAATTTGAAAGTGACCGTAGCAAGACTGATCTATTGCCCGTATTGCGCATTGAGCGAGTCCATCTTTTCTCGCATTCGTTCCAAAGCCCTCATTGTCGTGGCGAACCACAATGGTCAGAGCGTCAATTCATTCGATAGCCGACCGCAACGTTGCAGAACCTGGATTCAACTAATTCGAATTTGGCAATAGTGGGGTGAGAGTCCCGGCGCTAGCGGAGGTCAAAAACCAGCCTCGCCTCAACTTCACCCTTTTGCAGTTCCTCAATTGCCTCATTGACCTGATCGAGTGAGCGTGATTCACGCACCACGCGGGTTCGCCCATCAGCGTGAAGTTCGAAAGTCTCGGCGAGGTCGACCCTGGTCCCCACCAGCGAGCCCACGACCTTGATGCCACGCAGTACCGTCTCAAAGATGGGCAGGCGCATGACGTTGTCCTTGGGCAGCGCCACCATTACCAGAGTTCCATTTTCGCGCAGACTGGCGAAGGGTTGCTCAAACGCGCTCGGATTTGCGGCCAGGACGATTGCGACATCGGCACCGCCTAGCTTTTGAATCTCGTCAACCGGATTGACGATCTTGGAGTTGAAGACATACTTCGCGCCAAGGACTTTGGCGTAGTCGAGCTTGTAGTCGGCGACGTCCACCGCAGCCACGTTGGCTCCGGCGATCTTCGCGTATTGCAGAGCAAGGTGCCCGAGTCCACCGATTCCATAGATCGCTACGAGGTCTGAGGACCTCGCACCCGATACCTTGACCGCCTTGTAGGTCGTTACACCGGCACACGTCAGTGGCGCGGCGTCAAGTGGGTCGACGGAGTTCGGCACGAATCCGACGAATGCGGCCTCGCCAACGACGTACTCTGCAAATGCTCCATTTACGGAGTAACCCGTGAATTTCGCGTGGGGACACAGTGTTTCCCACCCCGAAGTGCACGCTCCGCAAGCCTACCCGAGCCACGGCACGGCGACTCGGTCGCCCTCCTTGACTCGGGACACCCCGCGCCAACTCGAGCGACGATGCCGACGCCTTCATGTCCCGGAATGAACGGAGTGGCTGGCTTGACTGGCCAGTCTCCGTGGGCCGCGTGAAGGTCGGTGTGACACAGGCCGGAGATTTCCACCTTGACGACGACCTGACCGTAATCCGGTTCAGGAATTGGAACCTCCTCAAGGCGAAGCGGAGAATCGAATGAATGTACAACGGCTGCCTTCATGGCATCCGTCCCTTCTCAAGAAATGAAAATCATCACCCACTTCCGTGGGCGCGCTCCACCTAGAGCGCCTTCAACGGAGTCGAAACAGATCATTCAGACCTCTCCGCCACCATTGAAAATGGCGCGACTGCGTGATGGGAACAAAGAGGATTAAGTCCCGAACCAATTAATAGCGAGGGTGGCAACAGTTGGGGTGACGTCGACTCGAATCCGTTGCTGCAATTGGAGCGTAACCATGACAAGAAACCGGCCTGGGAGTGAGGCGGAGTCCTTCAACGCAAGAGTCGGTGCTCCTTCGGCAAACTGTGTTGGTGATGGCGCGCGGTAAATACGTGCTTCACCTCAGTTCTAAGCCGAAGTATCTCCTACGCGCCGACTTCTGGTGGCGTGTCGGTTGACGCTTCGTCGGGGTGTGCCGTCACATCATTCTTCTGATGCTCTGGTCTTACCTCCCCTCCACGTCCAGTGACGGAGTGTGTCCCCGCCAGGCCTAGTCGGGCCAGGTTGATGGCCGC
>PLEI01000002.1 GCA_003136415.1 Acidimicrobiaceae bacterium
AAGAGCAACGCCATTAAATTCCGCTCCGATCACGTTGATCAACCTCGCTGAAGACAAGTTCGTGTCGCAGAGCCGAGATCGCCAATCCGAGCGGTGTCCCATCGACTGAGCTTGTAAAGTCATTCAATTCATTCGAATTCAAGACGGGAACATACCGCGGTACTACGATGACTCCAGCCAGGTACCTCGCGAGATGGGAATTGGAAGATGTGCGAGGAGTGGTCGTCGTTGTTGACGTCCTTAGAGCCTTCACGACCGCCGCGTACGCGTTCGCATCCGGAGCTTCAGCCATNNTCGACCTGACGGATTTGACTTTTCGAACTCACCTGTCGGGGTTGCCAGCGCCGATCTCGAAGGGCGGGTGCTCGTGCAACGCACATCAGCTGGTACCCAAGGCGCAATCGCAGCAAAGAACGCTGAGAGGTTGTTTGCCTCGAGTCTCGTTTGTGCCTCGGCCACGGCCAAGGCTGTTAGAGACACCGGTCTTGGAGTACCCACCTACGTAATTACTGGCCGTTTTCCAGATTCCCCCGATGGCGGAGAGGACGACCTCATCACTGCACAGTTGATTGAGCGCGCTCGACTGGGAGACGCGCTTGAGAGCGCCGCCACGAGAGACGCGGTCGCTAGTTCGGTGTGGGCGCAAAAGATGGGCAAGATGGACGTGAATGACGTTCATCAAGATGACATCGCATATTCAGTCGATGTTGACAGATTCGATTTTGCGATGGAGGTGGAGCGGGTCGATACCCGACTTCGTTTGGTAGCGCGATAGGTGGATTTAGGTCAGCGAGTGCGCTGCGCTTGGTTCTAGTGAGTTCTGATTGGTAGGAATGTTGATTTGAAGTCGTCCCAATTCGGAGAGATTTGGGCAAGAATGGGGCACATGAAGCAATCGTGGCGGCGGCTCGAGCGTGGCCTAGCGCTGAGCTCCCCGGTGAGTCGTGGGGAGTATCGGCCAAGAGGAGCCTCGTTGAGCTTGCAAACCTTCACCCCTGGATCGGCGTCCAGAGCCAGCCGTTTAGCGAGCTGGTGAACCAGTTGGCGACGGTCGAGCGCCTCATTGATGTGTTGCGTTGGGCCGAGTCAGCCGAGTTCAACACGGTCCTGGCATGTCATCCGACAACCAGCGGTGGAGACCATGACCTGGTAGCTCGTAGGGGCGATGGGAGCCTTGGAGTGTTCGAAGTGAGCGATGTGGCCGGTGACCCAGGCAATGCGAACCAGAAGATGACGTCGGACCTCGGGTTGCTAATCAACTGCACATGCCCTTACTGCGATGACGGAGCTGCGAAGTACGTCGCCACATCTCGGGTATCGGGCGATTGGCTCAGCAGGTTGGTCCCACGACTTGGCAGAATGGAGGCGCTCGGCGTGGCGGGTTTGCTACCAGTCGCCGAAACCGAGTCGGGAACAGTCATCACCCAACTGAATCACTGCCGCGGGCGAGGTACTGAAGCCCCTGGACGTGGTGCAGAGGTATCGGCAGTGGGAGATCTCGGGCGCCTTCTTCAACCGGGTTCGGTACAGTCGACCTGACTAGGAGATTTCCGGCAGCGTTCAGATTTCCTTGTGCTCCAGTATCCATACACAAGAAAAACCCAACAATCTTGTGTATGATGAATCCATGAACAAGAATCGTGAACCAAAAGGCAGCAATCGAGGCGGACGATTCGCCAATGGTGTTAATCCAGAGTCAGACATACAGTTGGCGCCGGAGTCGTCCAGGGACTGGCCGGCGATCACCTATGAGGAACGCTATCTCGATGAGAGCGAAATCGATGACTTCGTCCCACGAGGCAAGCGCCACTCGGCGAGAGAGCCGTACTATGCGGCCGTCGTTCCAGAAATCGCCGACGTTACGACCGTCGACGTGCCCAGTGACGTGTTGGCTGACGCGGCTGAGGCCGCGGCTGAAATCGCCCGGTTCGACGCCGAACTGAGCGGGGAGTTCGCCAACTTCGCGGCGATACTCCTGCGATCCGAGTCGGCGTCGTCCTCTGAGATCGAAAATCTTACGGCGGGCGCGAAGTCCGTCGCTCTTGCCGGCATCGGCGACGATCGCGTGGGAAAGAACGCATCGTTGATCGTTGCCAACACCGCGGCGATGGACAGAGCCCTTGAGTTGGCCGATCACATCGACGAAGACTCGATCATCGCCATGCACGCGGCCCTCTTGTCGGTGAGCCACCCTGAGTGGACGGGGCGCTGGCGCAAGGACCAGGTACGCATTGGTGGCTACTCCGTATACGACGCGAGCTTCGTACCCCCGCATCAAGACCGAGTGCCGGCGGCCATGGTGGATCTCGTCAGATTCGTCCAGCGGACCGACATCGCGACATTCGTGCACGCCGCGATTGCTCACGCCCAGTTCGAGACGATCCACCCGTTCCCTGACGGAAATGGACGTGTGGGTAGGGCACTCATTCACGCGATGTATCGACACGCGGGCCTTACTCGCAACGTGACAGTGCCGGTGTCGGCGGGCATTCTGACCGACCCCGACCAGTATTTCCAGACGTTGACCGACTACCGCAACGGCAACCCGGCGCCGATCGTGAGTCTCATGTCTGTCGCTGCGTTCCGAGCTGTTGAAAACGGACGTCAACTCGCCGGCGAATTGCAATCGGTTCGGTCGAAGTGGAAGGAGCGGCTGAAGGCACGCGCTGGTTCCACAGCGGAGGGCATGTCCGATTTTGTCATGCGCCAGCCGGCGGTTGACTCGGCACTGGTACAAAGTCAATTCGGCGTGTCGCAACAGGCGGCTGGCGTAGC